>JBJEKB010000108.1:0-3855 GCA_051878395.1 Muribaculaceae bacterium | reverse complement strand
ATTAAACCAAATTTAGGATGAACAGTCAAGAAGTAAAGACATTTTCGGACGAAGAGCTATTTTTAAATGAAAGAGCCGTGGGTTTTTCAGATAATTTATTGCCTGATTGTTTGATTAGTAGGAATTTTGTGGCTATCTTTGCACCAAAAGGGACAAAGTTATGAGTGAGATTGAGGACAAATACATTAGTTTGCTTACCGACTTCGGGTTCAAACGCATTTTCGGAACTGATTTGAACAAGGATTTGCTTATCAGTTTCCTAAACGCGCTGTTTGAGGGTTCGCACGTCATTACCGATGTGAAGTATCTCAACACCGAGCATCTCGGCGACATTCACACGGAGCGCAAGGCGATTTTCGATGTGTATTGCGAGACCGAAAATGGCGAGAAGTTTATCGTGGAAATGCAGAACGCATTTCAGGAGTTCTTTAAGGACCGCTCCCTGTTCTATTCCACTTTCCCAATCCGCGAGCAAGGCGTGAAGGGTTCCGACTGGGATTTCCACCTCAACCACGTCTATACGATAGCTTTGCTGAACTTCGATATGCATGACCCGGCATTCGACCGGGACCAACTGAGTCACACCGTAAAACTCTGCGACACCTACACCCACAAGGTTTTCTACGACAAACTCGACTTCATTTACGTGGAGATAGCGAAGTTTGACAAGACCGTAGATGAGCTGAGCACCACATTTGAGAAGTGGTTATTTGTGCTGAAGAACCTCTCAAGACTCGACAACCAGCCGCAGTCGCTTCGTGACAAGGTGTTCGACCGGCTGTTTACTCAGGCGGAAATTGCAAAATTCAATCCGCGTGAGTTGAGGGAGTACGAAGACAGCCGCAAAGCATATCGCGACCTCAAGAACTGCCTCGACACCGCCATGCGAGAAGGCATAGAAAAAGGCCGCACCGAAGGTCGTGCCGAGGGTCGCGCAGAAGGCATTGCAATTGCCGTTAAGGCAATGTATTCAAATGGTATGAATGTTGAGGCAATTGCAGCAACAATGAATATGACCATCGAGAAAGTTAATGAAATCCTTAGCCTCTAACAAATATCTATTGTCGCTGATTTTGTACTTTTGTTTTACTATTCCAATATTTTATTGAGGTGATTGTTTGATTAGTAGGAATTTTGTGGCTATCTTTGCACCAAAAGGGACAAAGTTATGAGTGAGATTGAGGACAAATACATTAGTTTGCTTACCGACTTCGGGTTCAAACGCATTTTCGGAACTGATTTGAACAAGGATTTGCTTATCAGTTTCCTAAACGCGCTGTTTGAGGGTTCGCACGTCATTACCGATGTGAAGTATCTCAACACCGAGCATCTCGGCGACATTCACACGGAGCGCAAGGCGATTTTCGATGTGTATTGCGAGACCGAAAATGGCGAGAAGTTTATCGTGGAAATGCAGAACGCATTTCAGGAGTTCTTTAAGGACCGCTCCCTGTTCTATTCCACTTTCCCAATCCGCGAGCAAGGCGTGAAGGGTTCCGACTGGGATTTCCACCTCAACCACGTCTATACGATAGCTTTGCTGAACTTCGATATGCATGACCCGGCATTCGACCGGGACCAACTGAGTCACACCGTAAAACTCTGCGACACCTACACCCACAAGGTTTTCTACGACAAACTCGACTTCATTTACGTGGAGATAGCGAAGTTTGACAAGACCGTAGATGAGCTGAGCACCACATTTGAGAAGTGGTTATTTGTGCTGAAGAACCTCTCAAGACTCGACAACCAGCCGCAGTCGCTTCGTGACAAGGTGTTCGACCGGCTGTTTACTCAGGCGGAAATTGCAAAATTCAATCCGCGTGAGTTGAGGGAGTACGAAGACAGCCGCAAAGCATATCGCGACCTCAAGAACTGCCTCGACACCGCCATGCGAGAAGGCATAGAAAAAGGCCGCGCAGAAGGCATTGCAGAAGGCATTGCAGAAGGGGAGAAGATGCAATCGATAGCAATCGCCAAGAAAATGATGGATATGGGACTTGACGATGACACAATTACGCGTGCCACAGGTCTTTCTGCCAACGATTTGACGGAGCTTCGTAAAAAGTAATACAAAATTCTACAACTTGACAAATTTGTAGTATATCATTTTTCGGTTATGAAATTTCGGTTATTGACGGTGGTTTTATGCGTCGGTAGTGCAATTGTGGCTATGGCTCAAACCGAGAAGAGCGACAGCATTAAAACACAAGAACTTAACGAGGTGGTGGTGGAAGCGCAAATGCAACAAACTTCGCCTACGGCTACCACATACATTCCCTCGGGACGGCAGAAAAATTCGGCTCAGAACGCTATCGACCTGTTGCAGCAAATGGCTATCCCTCATATACAAATCAATCCCATCAACAAGAAGGTTACCGACAATTTCGGTGGTGATGTTGCCATCTACATCAACTTTCTGCCGGCATCGCAGGAGGAAATGGACGGCTTGCGCACTGCCGATGTCCGCAAGGTGGAATACCTGGAATTTCCCACCGACCCGCGCTTCCGCGGAGCACAAAAGGTGGTCAACATCATCGTGCAGGAGTATGCCTACGGTGGTTACACCAAACTTTCGGCAAGCGAAGACTTTCTGCTCGGGCTCACAAGCATGGCAAATCTCTATTCCAAATTCTCCTACAAGAGAATGACCTACGATTTGTATTTCGGAGCCAACAACTACCGCAACTCGCACAATGGAAGTTCGTCGCAAAGCGTCTATACGTTGCTGAAAGATGGCAGCCCCTATTTAGTAAATCGAAACGAGAGCCTTGAGGAGTCGAAGTTCATCCAGAACCAATATCCCGTAACATTCCGCGCCACCTACAACTCCGCCAAAATCAAAATCCGCAACACCATCGGCTATCAGTATGTGAGCAATCCGCGCATCTATCACCGCGGCACATTGGATTACAGCCCGGCATCTACCGAGAATTACACCTACGAGCGCAATAATCCGCAGAAAAACAATTCCGTTTCCTATTCAGGCTCCTACTTCTTCTCGCTGCCTCGTGATTTTTCACTCGATGTGGCTCCGATGTTCAACTACACGCACACAAACAACAACCTGGATTACTCCGCAAGCAACTCCACGGCAATTGCGCGCTACGCAAAGGAGGATGCCTATAATTTCCGCATTAACGGATATTTGAGGAAGACAATCGGGCAGAAACACTCGCTCTCGCTGGGGATAAACGGCGGTCAATGGAGCAATCGGCTTCATTACAGCGGCACCAACGTGTATGACGACAAATTCAGCAATTCGTTCACTTGCGGGATGGTGGGATACAACTTCACGACACAGAAGATTGCCGTGAATATCGATGGCGGATTTATGTGGGAAAACAGCGACATCAATGGCTACAGCGTTGACGATTGGTATCCTTTCACCCACATCAATGTCAAATACTCGATGAATTCCAAAAACTCATTCTCGATTTTCTTCCAATATGCCAACAACTCGGCAGGAATCACCGAGAAGGCTTCTGACATACTTCAAGACAACGAATTGCTCTACATTTCGGGCAATCCCGACTTGAAGAACAGCCGCCACACCACAGTGAATCTTGATTACACATGGCTGCCGACAAACGCCTTCGGGATGAGTGTCTATGGGCGATTTTTCGGCCTTTACAACCGCCAGTTTCAGACCTACGAGCACTACAATGGCGGCGAAGCGCTGATTAGAACGTGGAGCAACGATGGCGATTACCTGTCGGGCGAAATCGGACTGGCATTCAACCTGAAACTTCTCGGCGGCAGTTTGCAATTCTATGCCAATCCGGAGCTGAGCCTCAACAAGACTACAGGCTGTAGCCCTTTGATCTACAATCCTTTCAACCTCTATCTGCAAGC
>JBJEKB010000107.1:0-3885 GCA_051878395.1 Muribaculaceae bacterium | reverse complement strand
GCGACCGGCGCCGATGTTGAGGTGTCCCACCTCCGAGTTACCCATCTGTCCATCGGGCAATCCCACGTTCTCACCACTCGCCTGGAGTTGCGAATTAGGATATGTTTTCAACAAATAGTCCCAGTAGGGGGTTGGAGTTTCAAAGATGACATCGCTCTTGGTGTGGTTGCCAATGCCCCAGCCATCGAGGATCATCAATAATGCTTTTTTTCCCATTTTAAATACGTATTTAGTTTTTTATATTAGTTACAAGCAAAAAGTGTGCCGATGCGACACAATTTCGACTGCAAAGTTAGTAAAAAATCGCGTTTTTTTAATTACCTTTGGGCAAATTAATTACACAAATGAATAGTATAGCGAAAATATATGATTTCTTGGGGCGACTTGCCGAGAACAACAACCGCGATTGGTTTGCCGCCCACCGCGACGAATATGACGAGGTGAATGCCCTGTGGCTCGCCGATGTGCAACGGCTCATCGACCGTATGAGCCTGTGGGACAAGAGCCTCACCGAACTTAAAGCGCGCGACAGCGTGTATCGCATCTACCGCGACACCAGGTTCTCGCCCGACAAATCGCCTTACAAACGGCACTTCGGCGCGCTGATAGGGCAAGGCGGGAGGAAATGCGCCTTGTCGTGCTGCTATGTCCACATTCAGCCGGGCAACAGCGGGCTGCATGGCGGCATCTGGTGTCCCGAGCGCGATGTGCTCGACGCTCTGCGACATGCCGTCGATGACAATATCGAGGAGTTTCTCGAGATTCTCAACCGCGAGGAGTTTGCCTGCCGTTTCTCGCTCTTTGGCGACACGCTCAAGAAGATGCCGCGAGGATTTGCCGCCGATAATCCCAATGGAAAATACATAAAAATGAAGGAATATCTCCTCGAGGGGCAACGGAGCGACGACTGGTTTGTCAATTGCGACGACTGGACCGAAAAAGCGGCTGCCGACTTCGGCTTGATGCAGGATTTCCACAACTTCATGAATTTTACCATCAAAAACGAAGTATAGAATACTGTTTCGGAAAAATAGACCAATAATTCCGACAATCCGACCAAAAAATGTGTAATATTCGCTTATCTGTGCGATAAAATGTTAATTTCGGTTGTCTAAATTATGTTATCTAAAATTATTTTCATATTTTTGAAATCACAAAGAACAATTAAACTGTAAACCAAATAAACTATGGCAAAATTTAAAGGCGCAGTGGTCGTAAACGAGAAGAATTGCAAGGGCTGTGAACTTTGTGTTAAGGCTTGCCCGTGTGATGTTCTCGCATTGGATGCCAATGAGGTGAACGACCGCGGATATCATTATGCTTTGATGCGCAATCCCGAAGCCTGCATTGGGTGTGGAAGTTGCGCGATGGTGTGCCCCGACGCTTGCATCGAGGTTTATAAAGTGAAACTCGAAAACTGACATAATATATGGAAGAAGTGAGACTTATGAAGGGCAACGAAGCCCTTGCCCACGCCGCAATCAGATATGGTTGCGACGGCTATTTCGGCTACCCCATCACCCCTCAGAGCGAAGTGATGGAAACTCTCATGGAAGAAATGCCTTGGGAAACTACAGGAATGGTGGTCCTCCAAGCCGAGAGCGAGGTGGCTGCCATTAATATGGTGTATGCCGGTGCCGCTTGCGGCAAAACTGTTTTCACATCGTCTTCAAGCCCGGGCGTGAGCCTGATGCAGGAAGGCGTTTCTTATATCGCTGCCGGCGAACTTCCCGCTCTTATTATTAATGTGATGCGCGGCGGTCCCGGTCTCGGAACCATCCAACCTTCGCAAGCCGACTATTTCCAAGCGACTAAAGGCGGCGGTCATGGCGACTACCACCTCATCACCCTCGCGCCCTCTTCGGTGCAGGAGATGTGCGACTTCGTAGGGCTCGGTTGGGACCTCGCTTTCAAATATCGCACTCCGGCAATCCTCCTCGCCGATGGTGTTGTGGGGCAAATGATGGAAAAGGTTGTTTTGCCGCCTTTCCGTCCGCGTCTCACCGACGAAGAAATAAAGAAATTGCGTCCGTGGGCTGTTACAGGCAAGAGCGGTGGCAGAAAACGCAATGTGATGACCACCCTCGAGCTCGACCCCGAAATTATGGAGAAGCACAACGAACGCTACCAAGCCACCTATCGCCTCATCGAAGAAAATGAGGTGAGATATGAGGCTTTCAACACCGACGATTGCGACTACCTGATGGTGGCTTTCGGCTCAATCGCCCGAATCTGCCACAAAACAGTGGAAATCGCAGCCGAACACGGCATGAAAATCGGTATCATTCGCCCGATTACTCTTTGGCCGTTCCCCAAGAAAATCATTGCCGAAGTCGGCTCCCGTGTCAAAGGTGTGATGGTGGTGGAAATCAATGCCGGACAAATGATTGAAGATGTGCGCCTCGCTATCAACAACCCATCGGTTCCGATTGTGCATTTCGGCCGTCTCGGTGGCATTGTCCCCACTCCCGATGAAATTCTCGATGCTTTCAACACTTCTTTCCCCAACAAATAAAGAGTCATGGATATCAACGAAATAATCAAACCGGAAAATTGTGTTTACCACCGTCCGAAATTGTTAAATGATGTGCACATGCACTACTGCCCCGGTTGCAGCCATGGTGTCGTGCACAAACTCATTGCCGAGGTAATCGAGGAAATCGGACAGGAAGAAACGGCAATCGGCGTTGCCCCGGTGGGTTGTGCCGTGTTTGCCTACAACTATATCGACATCGACTGGATTGAGGCTGCCCATGGTCGCGCTCCGGCAATCGCAACAGCCGTGAAGCGTCTCATGCCCGACAAATTGGTATTCACCTATCAAGGCGATGGCGACCTTGCCGCTATCGGCACCTGCGAGACTATCCATGCTGCCAACCGCGGCGAGAACATTGCCATCATCTTCATCAACAACGCGATATACGGCATGACCGGCGGACAAATGGCTCCCACAACTCTGCTGGGAATGAAAACCGCCACAACCCCCTACGGTCGCCGTGCCGACCTCAACGGTTACCCGCTCAAAATCGGAGACCTCGTGGCTCAACTCGATGGCACTTGCTACGTCACTCGCCAGAGCGTGCACACCCCCGCAGCCGTGCGCAAAGCCAAAGCCGCAATCAAGAAAGCTTTCGAGAACAGCCTCGCCAAGAAGGGCACCTCGTTTGTCGAGATTGTGAGCACTTGCAACTCGGGATGGAAACTCACCCCCGCTCAAAGCAATGAATGGATGGTTCAAAACATGTTTGCCAAATATCCTATTGGCGACCTAAAAAACGTATAGAGTTATGAAAAGCGAAATAAAAATAGCAGGATTTGGCGGACAAGGTGTATTGTCGATGGGCAAGATTCTCGCCTACTCCGGATTGATGGAAAACAAGGAAATCACTTGGATGCCGGCATACGGTCCCGAGCAGCGCGGCGGTACGGCAAACGTAACCGTTATCCTCAGCGACGACCCCATCAGCTCACCAATTCTCAACACCTACGACATGGTGGTTGCCCTCAACCAGCAGAGTCTCGACAAGTTTGAAAGCAAGGTGAAACCAGGCGGAATCCTTATCTACGACTCCTACGGAATCCACAAGCGCCCCACCCGCACCGACATCAAAGTGTATTGCATCAATGCGATGGAAGCGACTCTCGAGATTGGCAACAACAAGGCATTCAACATGATAGTGCTCGGCGCAATGCTCGCTCTCACCCCTATCGTTACAATCGAGAGTGTGCTCAAAGCGCTTAAAAAGACCCTCCCGGAGCGCCACCACCACCTCATTCCCATGAATGAGACTGCACTGCGCAAAGGCATGTCGCTCATAAAATAGCAAATCACACTCTCTCCATAAAGGGCACGGCAAAACCGTGCTCTTTTCCTTGTTAACAACT
>JBJEKB010000106.1:0-17686 GCA_051878395.1 Muribaculaceae bacterium | reverse complement strand
CATTACTTCTTTGAAATATCTTGTCATCGGTGCACCGTCGCGCCACACATTGGCTTTAGGCACAGGCTCGTGTAACGCATCGAGAAGTATCATCTTGGCTATATCGGCACCGGCGCATATCGAACAAATTACACCGCCTCCGAGCCTCGGGTTTATCTCCATCAGCAGAAATTTTCCCGTCTCCTTGTCGTGGATAAACTGCAGTGTTACGGCGCCCCGCAGCCCGAGAGCCTCGATAGTCTTGTGTCCCAGGGCGATAAGTTGTGGTATGCGGCAAGTAATGGTCCTCACCACTTCTCCGCCGGCAGTCTCTATGCGCTGGCGAGGAACGACACACTTTATCTCGCCGTCCTGCTCACCTATATAACAATCGAGTGTGTATTCTTCCCGCTTGGCGATGTATTTTTGTATAAGGTAGTCTTCGGGATTGGAGATTTTGGTGGCTTTGAGTTCGTCTTCATTCTCCACCACTTTGATTCCTTTGGAAGCCGAGCCCCTGCGTGGCTTGAAAATTGCCGGATACTGCAAGTTGTCTATGCTGTAGGTCTCGGGAATCGGAAGTCCGCAACGCTCAAATTCCTTTGCCGCTTCCACCTTGTCAAACATCTTTTCCGACACCTCGATAGGGGAGAGAGGCGCGAATAAATGCGGATATTTCTGCTTGCATAGCCCTGCAATTTTTATTGCGGGGTCGATAAACGGAAGTATCACATCGGCTTGAATCGACTTTATCAAGTCGTTGATTTCGGGTATTGCGCCCTCATCGTCATAGCGTTTTCCCACGATAACTTTCCCAATCGACGCAATCGGTTGTCGGCGGTCGAGTTCGTGGCTGAAAATTTGCACATCGAGGTCGAGTTCTCGTCCTGCCCTGATGAGTTGCTCACCCATCGACACGCGTTTGCTCCCTCCGAGCATCAATATTGTGAATAATCTGCTCATTGATTGTATATATCGTACTTGTATTTCTTAAGATTCTCTTTGTCGCTAAACCATTTTATGGTCTCCTCAAGACCCTTGCGAATGTCGTATTGCGGCCGCCAGTCGGTGAGGCTTGTAATCTTGCTGTTGTCGCCCCACAACCTGAACACTTCGCTCTTTCCGGGGCGAAGGCGTTGCGCATCTTGCACCCATTCGACATCGGCACCCATAATTTCGGCAATCAATTTCAGGGTGTCAGCCATCGAGATTTCGCTATTGGTAGAGATGTTAATTTCCTCGCCCTCAATTCCTTTGGCTTTAGAGAGCGCAAGGAAGCCGCGACAGGTGTCTTTCACAAAATTGAAGTCGCGAGTAGGGGAGAGGTCTCCCACCTTTATCTGCCTTACGCCGTTGGCAATTTGAGTGATGATTGTGGGTATGATAGCGCGTGCCGATTGCCGCGGTCCGTAGGTGTTAAACGGGCGGGCAATCACCACCGGAAGATTGAAGGCGTTGTAGAAACTCTTGGCGATAGCGTCGGCGCCTATCTTGGTCGCGGAATAGGGCGACTGCGGCTGCTTTGGGTGCTTCTCGTCGATAGGAACGTATTGCGCAGTGCCATAAACCTCGCTTGTTGAGGTTACTATCAATCGCCTCACGCCCATGTCGCGCGCCGCCTGGCACATGTTGAGCGTTCCCTTGATATTGGTATCGACATAGCTGTCGGGAGCTATGTAGCTATAGGGTATCGCTATCAGCGCCGCAAGGTGGAACACGGTAGCAACATCCTTCGATATATGTCGGCAGAAATTCGGGTCGCGCACATCGCCGCACACCACTTCAAGTGCCGGATGCTTAATCTCCTCGAGCCACCCCCAGTTGTTGAATGAGTTGTATTGGCTCAAAGCCCTCACCGCATAGCCTTCCGAGAGAAGCAACTCGGTGAGATGCGAACCGATAAATCCGTCGGCACCTGTTACTAATACTTTCTTCATGTCTTATTCTCTTTTTATGTTCCCCAAAGTTAGCAATTATGCTTCAAAGGAGCAAATTTTTATTACTTTCGCAGCGACATCAGCCTCATTCGTTCATCTTTGTCGAGGTGTTCTATCGCATATCGCAGCGTTGTGCGAGCCATTGTCGGGGCATTCGCTTCGAGGTAGTCCATCATCAGCAACCTGTTTTTCTTCCCAATTTCGCGAAGCATCCAGCCGCTCACTTTCTGAATCAAGTCGTGCTCGTGGTTCTTGAATCGGTCAATAAGCCGGAAAGCGATTTCGGTTTTCCCTGCTCGGATGTGGGCAAGCGTTGCGACAATCGCAATGCGTGTCTCCCACAGGTTGCCGCTTTCGGCGAGACGCATCAGAATCTCGTGGTTTCGGTCGATGGTGTATTCACCGACAATTTTCGGAGCCGAGAGGTCAACGAGGTCCCAGTTGTTGATGCCGGAGGTATTCGCCAGGTAGAACCGGACAATCTCGTCTCGCTCGCTCTTCATTTTGCGGTAACGCTCCACCAAAGCAAGCAGCGCGCTCAACCGGTGCTCGTGCACCTGCGAATCGAGCATCTCCTTTATCACCTCCATCGGCTGGTCGAATTTGCTCTTCGCCACCGCCCGGTTGTCGGGAACCATAACTCCGATGAAAACATCACCTTCGCCATATTGCCCCTTGCCGGTTTTGAAGAACGACGACAACACTGCTATCTTTTCGGGTCGGGCAACTTCGGCGAGTTGCGATTGCCATTTTTGTGTTGCTTCTTTCATTATTGCAATTTTTTTACAAAGATACTTCCTTTTGTGAAATCTCCTTTAAAATTGCCGTTTTTTGTGCCTAAATTTCTTGCCATCTGTCCACGCTTCGCCAAATTTTAAATTCTCAAGCGGTGTCGCTGCTTGCTATTGTGTTGAAAATCACCAAGATTACCCCGATTTTTGATGTCCGGCAAATCGCCTCGAAAAAATTGCGCTTTCACTCTCCTCTATAAAAATTGAACTAACGATGGCAAATTTCATAGTTTTTATGTACATTTGCATTTTATTGTACAATCTGAGTTTTCAACTATGGTATTAAACTACATTTGGGTAGCATTCTTCGTAATTGCATTTGCTGTCGCTCTTGGAAAATCGATTGCCACCGGCGACCTCTCGATATGGAGCACGATAATGGATTCGTCGTTCTCCTCTGCCGCAACCGCATTCGACATTTCTATCGGACTCACCGGTATTCTCGCTTTGTGGATGGGCTTGATGAGGATTGGAGAGAAGGGCGGAGTGATTCAATTTTTCGGCAGACTCATCAGTCCGCTGTTTTCTCGCCTGTTCCCCGGAATCCCCAAAGGGCATCCGGCAATGGGAGCGATTTTCATGAACGTATCCGCCAACATGCTCGGTCTCGACAATGCCGCCACACCACTCGGATTGAAAGCGATGCAGGAATTGCAGTCGCTCAACGATAAGAAAGACACAGCCAGCGATGCGATGCTCATGTTTCTCATCCTTAACGCCTCGGGGTTGTGCCTCATCCCTATTGGCGTGATGATGTATCGCTCGCAATGCGGCGCTGCAAGCCCCACCGATGTGTTTATGCCGATTCTTGTGGCTACATTCGTATCCACTCTTGTCGGAATCATCGCACTCTGCTTCAAGCAGAAAATCAATCTGCTCAATCGGGTGCTTCTCACATGGCTCACTTGCATCACCGTGGCGATTGTTGCCCTTGTGTGGTTTGTCTCATCGCTCCCGCAAGACAAGGTGCAACTCTACTCATCGTTTGCCGCCAACTTCATACTTTTCTCCGTAATCATCGGCTTTTTGCTTGCCGGAATGAAGAACAAAGTGAACATTTTCGACGCATTCATCGATGGTGCAAAGGATGGTTTCAAGACCGCGGTGCTCATTATCCCTTATCTGGTGGCTTTCCTCGTTGCTATCGGTATGCTTCGTGCCTCGGGCGCGATGGATGTGCTCACCGACGGGCTCACTTGGCTTGTTGCCGCACTCGGTTTTGACGCCGATTGGGTGGGCGCTCTCCCCACCATGCTCATGAAGCCGTTGAGCGGTAGCGGTTCGCGCGGTATGATGGTGGATGTGATGAACACCTATGGCGCCGATGCATTCGTTTCTCGCGTGGCATCGTGCGTTCAAGGTAGCACCGACACCACATTCTATATCCTCGCCGTCTATTTTGGCAGCGTGGGAATCAAAAAAACTCGTTACGCAGTGCCATACGCGCTTCTCGCCGATGTTGTCGGCTCAATCGCAGGTGTCGCTGCCGCATATTTTTTCTTTAGATAATTCTATTTTGCTATGCCGAGAGGGGAAATATTGAAATATGGCAACTATGTGTTTGAATTGGTGGAAGTGCCGCCATTTGATTCGGTTCAAATGTCCACTTTCCTCGATGGCGCATCGATTGTCGAGCGAGAAGATGACGAAGGTCACTCGCTTTTTGGGCTTATGAACAATCATGGAGAATTTGTAATCCCTTCAAATTGTCGATATATCGACTATTTGGGCGAGGGTTTATTCTCGGTTTCTCGCGATGGAATCGATTGCGATCTCTATGACAGTAAAGGAAATAGGTTGACCAACGAAGGTTATATCGAGCTTGGCGATGCAGCCGATGGTTTTATACCGTTCAAGACCGATGATCTTCTCATGGGATACCTCGATTACAAGGGAAATGTGGTTTTTCCGCCAAAATTTTTGACAGCGTATCGTTTCAACGACGGAATAGCCAAGGTGGAACTTGATATTCGTAACATCTTATTGACTACTTACATCGATACCACTTTGAATTTTCCGATGCTCAGCGAGCAGCACGGTTACACGCATATCTCCGAATTCACCGATGGTTTTGCCTCTGTTTGCCCCTTCCCGGGGAAAGGTAGTATTATCATCGACCGGAATTTCAAGCAGGTTTCTCCCAAAGGAAAGAGATATTATATATATGAGACTTTAGGGCAGGGGATGTATGTATGCACCGAGCCTGTTCCTAAAGACGAAGTCGATGAATATTTCATCATCGACGTGAAAAACAATCGTCAAATGTCTGTGCCATACAGTTTGTTGGCTTTATCGAAATATACCCTCACCGATAGCGGGTTGATTGTGCTCTCTTACAACGGTTATAGCGACCGTTTGTGCACTTTTATTGATGTTGAGAAGCAAGAAATACACCTCACGGAATATAACTATTTCCTCAACGCATACGATGGCTACTATTTGGCACGTCGCAAAGGCTTGTGGACTGTTCTTTCTCCCGATTTAACCGAAGTTACCGGCTATTTCAAGTTTATTTTTTCCGCCGATTCGTTTGTAGCGGTGGTTAAGGATTCGGCAAGCGACTTTCTTTATGCGTCGGTAGATGGCAAACCTGTTCCCTCCAAGCATTACCGATTTGCCGGCTCGTTCAACCACGGATTGGCGATAGTGTCGCAAACCAAGGACCATTTCGGGCTAATCGACCGCTCCGGTAATGTCGTGGTTCCCATGATGTTTTCACAAATGCAATACTACGAAGAGGGCGTTTATTTCGTAATAAAGAATAATCGCCAATATATGCTTCGTGAATTAATGAACTAAACATTTGATACTATGAGTGATATGCAATCTTCCAAGGCGAGTTTCACACTTGTCCCCTTTCTTGAGCAGGTCAACTATGTCGGCATTTTCAAGGGCGGCTTTGCTGTGGCGGAGTGCCCCGGATTTCGCCGTGCCGGAATCATCAACAGGCAAGGTGAATGGGTCTTGCAGCCACATTTCGACTCGGTGAAGCAAGGGGAGAGGTATATTGCCCGCAGTGGCAACGATTATATGGTTGTTGGCACAGATGGAACTGTGGGGCAGCAGAAGTATCAAGCCGTCGGGGGTTTTAATTCCGGGTTGTCGCCTGCCAAGATAGATGGCAAATATGGCGTAATTGATGTGGATGAGAACGAAATTGTTCCATTTTCCCACGATAACATCGGTGTTTTTTGCTGCGGACTTGCTCGCACCACCGATAACGGAATCAACGGCTACATCAATGCCGCCGGGCAGTTTGCAATCCCGCAAATCTATGCAAATGCGTCGAATTTCAACGAAAATCTCGCCTCGATAATCCCCAACGATAAACGCAAATGGGGTGTCATAGATTCCACCGGCACTCATGTGGTTCCGGCAATCTACGATGAAATCGGGAAATTTGTCAATGGAATGGCACTTTTTCGCCGAGGCGATGTTCGCGGCTTTCTGAATAGCGATTTTGAAGAGATTTTGCCCGGAAAATTCGATGATTGCGCCACTTTCTCACCCGAGGGCATCGCAGTGTATGAAATCGACGATGACTACGGCATAATTGACGCCACAGGGCGCGTTATTTGCCTCCCGGAGTACTCCTATATCTCTGCACCATCCCACGGGCGATTGCTGTGCATCAAAGACTACTTCCCGCTTTTCATTGATATCACCGGTAAGGTGGTAATCCCACAATCTTACACCCTTGCCCGAGGATTCAGCGAGGGGCTGGCCGCCGTTAAACGCGACGGCAAGTGGGGTTATATTGACGTTGAAGGACTCGTGAACATTGATTTCAACTTCGCCAAAGCCGAGGATTTTGTCGATGGTCTTGCGGCCGTCGCCGATGAGCGCGGCAGGTGGGGGCTTATCGACAAAACAGGCGAATATGTCGTTCCGCCTCATTACGACGACATAGATTATTGTGGCGAAGGCGTTTATTGTGTTAAAAACGGGGCATCAAAGATGCTACTCTGTCGCTCTTTAAAGTAAATTAAATTACTTTTGATTTGAAATTCGTTTCTATTTTGCTATCTTTGCATTGCAATAATGGCACAAATTAATTTTAATGCCGAAGGCGTAAAGATGCCCGACTTTGATGCTGCGAAAGTTTCAGCATGGATTGAGTCGGTAGCCCGCAGTTTTGGAAAATCGGTGGGCGATATTTCGTATATTTTTTGCGATGACAACAAGATACTTGAAGTGAATCGCACCTATCTTAAACACGACTATTTCACAGATATTATCACTTTTGACTATTCCCGACCTTTGAGAATCAGTGGCGACATGTTCATCTCGCTCGACACCGTGCGCAGTAATGCAGCTCTTTTCAACAAGGATTATAACGAGGAATTATTGAGGGTGGTGATTCACGGCGTTCTCCATCTTTGCGGTGTCAACGACAAAGGTCCGGGCGAACGCGAAATCATGGAGCGCCACGAGAATGTCGCTCTTTCCATGTTTTTTTAATTAGAATTTAGGATGAGATTTGATTATGATGTCATAGTGATTGGGGCAGGACATGCCGGTTGTGAGGCTGCAAGCGCAGCGGCACGACTTGGTGTTTCCACTCTTTTAATCACTATCGATATGAACAAGATAGCCCAGATGAGTTGTAATCCTGCTGTTGGCGGTATTGCTAAAGGGCAGATTGTCAGGGAAATAGATGCACTTGGCGGTCAGATGGGAATTGTTACCGACCGTGCTTCCATTCAATTCAGAATGCTCAATCGCAGTAAGGGCCCGGCAATGTGGAGTCCTCGTGCCCAAGCCGATCGCATCCGCTTTATTGCCGAGTGGCGCTCTGTGCTCGAGAACACTCCAAATCTGTGGATTTGGCAAGACTCTGTCAATGGACTTCTTGTGG
Organism: Muribaculaceae bacterium; assembly: GCA_051878395.1. Taxonomy (GTDB): domain Bacteria; phylum Bacteroidota; class Bacteroidia; order Bacteroidales; family Muribaculaceae; genus W0P31-042. The sequence goes on along the minus strand of JBJEKB010000106.1, from coordinate 10,121 downwards.
AAAACGGTGAAATACAGGGGGTTACAACTCAACTTGGAGTAACTTTCCACTGCAAGGTAGTGGTGCTCACAGCAGGTACGTTCCTCAACGGACTCATGCACATCGGTCGAGTGCAGTTTGGTGGTGGACGAATCTCGGAGCCTGCTGCTCATGGCATCACCGAGCAGTTGAAATCTCTCGGTTTTGTTACCGACAGAATGAAAACCGGCACACCGGTGCGCATCGACAGCCGTTCAATCGACTTTTCACTCACCGAAGTGCAGCATGGTGATACAGATTATCACCATTTCAGCTACCTCCCCGGAGTTAAGCGCACTCTCAAGCAGCGCCCCTGCTGGATTGTATATACCAACGAGGAGGTGCACGACGTGTTGCGCCGCGGATTGCCCGATTCGCCCCTTTACAACGGTCAAATAAAGAGCATCGGTCCACGTTATTGCCCCTCAATTGAGACAAAAATTGTTACTTTTCCCGATAAAACCGAGCATCAACTTTTCCTTGAGCCGGAAGGGGAGAGCACCAATGAATTTTATCTCAATGGCTTCTCATCATCGCTACCTCTCGACATCCAGGTAGAGGCACTTCAGAAGATACCCGCGCTGCGAAATGTGCAGATTTATCGTCCCGGTTATGCCATAGAATACGACTTTTTCGACCCTACACAGCTCTATCACACCCTCGAAACCAAACTCGTGAAGAACCTCTTCTTTGCAGGGCAGGTGAATGGAACCACAGGCTATGAAGAGGCTGCAGGGCAGGGGCTAATCGCCGGAATCAACGCTGCACAGAATGTCAAAGGCGGCGAACCGTTCACGCTGTCGCGTGAGGATGCCTACATCGGCGTGCTGATTGACGACCTCGTAACAAAGGGTGTCGATGAGCCGTATAGAATGTTTACATCGCGTGCCGAATACCGAATTTTGTTGCGCCAGGATGATGCCGATATGCGCCTCACCGAACGCGCCTACAATCTCGGTTTGGCTACCGAGGAACGCTATAATCTCATGCTGTCGAAGCGCAATCAGCGAGATTCGTTGATTGATTTCTGCAACAATTATTCGATAAAAGCGGCATTAATCAATCCCGCTCTCGAATCGATGGGCGTTGCTCCATTGCGACAAGGATGCAAACTAACCGACCTCGTATTGCGCCCGCAACTCTCCATTATGGCTCTTGCCGAGCATATCGATGCACTCGCCGAACATATCTCCACAATAGAGGAAGATAGGAGAGAGGAGATAGTCGAGGCTGCCGAAATTCTGTTGAAATACCAAGGATATATCGAGCGCGAACGCCTTGTAGCCGACCGCTTGCACCGACTGGAGAATGTAACCATCCGCGGAAAGATTGATTATATGTCTCTAAACACAATCTCCACCGAAGCACGCCAGAAGCTCCAACGCATCGACCCGCTCACCCTCGGTCAAGCTTCGAGAATCCCCGGAATTTCCCCCAGCGATATCAATATATTGCTTTTATTATTAGGAAGATAAATGAAAAATGTTCCACGTGAAACAATTTTAATATTAGATATATGGATAAAGAGAAATTAGAAAAAGTAAAGAGTGTAATTCGCGATGTTCCCGATTTTCCTTCAAAGGGAATCTTGTTCCGCGATTTGACCACCGTGTTCAAAGATGGTGAGGCTCTCGGCATTATTGGCGAAGAACTCCATGAGATGTACAAAGACCTCGGTGTTACCAAGGTTGTGGGTATTGAGGCACGCGGTTTCGTGGGTGCATCAATCCTTGCCTACGATTTGAAGGCTGGATTCGTGCCCTTGAGAAAACCGGGCAAATTGCCTGCCGACACTATCCAAAAAACTTATCAAAAAGAATACGGAACCGATACCATCGAAATTCATGCCGATGCTATCGATGAAAATGATGTCGTAATTATCCACGACGATGTGCTCGCTACCGGTGGTACTATGGCTGCTGCCTACGAACTTGTAAAGAGCCGCAATCCTAAGAAAATCTATATCAATTTCATCATCGAATTGAGTGCCCTCAACGGACGCGCACTTTTCTACGATGATATCGATATGCGCTCTTTGATTGTTTACTAATATTGTGCGGTGATACCGTCGGATATTCTAAAAAGTAAAATAGAGATGCTCCCCGAGTCTCCGGGTGTGTATCTCTATTATGATAAAGAGGGTACCGTTATTTATGTCGGTAAGGCAAAAAAACTCCGACGAAGGGTATCCTCTTATTTTAATCGTGTGCACTCTGTTGCACGCACCAACGTCCTGGTGAAGAATATAGCGGATATGCGCTATATTGTCGTTAACACCGAGGAGGAAGCGCTCCATCTCGAAAATTCCTTGATTAAGGAGTATCGTCCGCGATACAATGTACTCCTCAAAGATGACAAAACCTATCCTTGGATTTGCCTTACAAACGAACTCTATCCGCGTCTCTTTCTCACCCGTGATGTGGCACGAAGGGGAGGGAAGTTCTTTGGTCCGTTTTCCAATGTGGCGGTGGCTCGAACAATAATCCAACTCATCCGCGAGATTTATCCTCTACGCACCTGCGCCTTGCCAATCACTGCCGATACCATCGAGAAAGGAAAGCACAAAGTGTGCCTACAGTATCACATAAAGAATTGCCTCGGCTGCTGCACGGGTGAAATCTCTCCCGAGAAATATGCCGAATTTATCGAAGAAATCAGGCAAATCCTCAATGGAAATATCCAGCAGTTGAGCGATATGCTCATCGATAGGATGGTTGCCCTCAGTGCCGAATTGCGATTTGAGGAGGCCGAGGAAGTGAAGCGCAAATACCTTCTCATCGAAAAATACAAGGCAAAATCGGTAATTGTGAGTGCTTCGATAACCAACGTGGATGTGTTTAGTTATGTCGATGATGAAAAGCGCGGATTCGTGAATTATATGCATGTGAAAAACGGTTCGATTAATCGTTGCATCACCTTCGAGTATCGCAAAAACCTCGATGAAACCCCCGAAGAGATTCTCTCCATTGCAATCGCCGAAGCCGGTTCAAAGTTTCAAGAGACGGCGCGCGAAGTCTTGGTCCCTTTCCTTCCCGACTCCGATTTCATCGACAAATACTTCATCATCCCCAAAATTGGAGATAAACGGAAATTGCTCGATATTTCCGAGAAAAATGCGCGCCAGGTGATGACCGACCGAATCAAAAACGAGGAAAAACTCAATCCCGAGCAGCGAATCACCCGCACCCTAACCCGGATGATGAAAGACTTCCGCCTCGATGAGTTGCCGCGGCACATCGAGTGCTTCGACAACTCGAATATTCAAGGCACCAATCCGGTGGCATCGTGCGTGGTGTTCAAGAACGCCAAGCCCTCCAAGAAAGATTATCGCCACTTCAATATAAAAACCGTCGTAGGTCCCGACGATTTTGCCTCTATGAAAGAGGTGCTCACTCGCCGCTACACCCGCATGCTTGCCGAAGGTGAAAGCCTACCCAATCTTGTGGTGGTCGATGGTGGAAAAGGGCAGTTGAGCGCTGCAGTCGAGGCTTTCGATTCAATCGGCATAAGGGGCAAAGTGGCGTTGATTGGTATAGCCAAGCGTCTTGAGGAAATCTACTTCCCCGGTGACAGCATCCCCCTTTACATCGACAAAAACAGCGAATCGCTGAAAGTGATACAGCATCTGCGCGACGAAGCCCACCGATTCGGTATCACCCATCACCGCAATCGCCGCAGCAAATCGGCTAATGTCTCGGTTCTCGATGAAATCAAGGGAGTTGGACCTGTTACACGTGAAACATTGCTCCGGCATTTCAAGAGCGTGAAGCGCTTGCGCGAAGCCACGCTTGCCGAAATCTCCGATGTTATCGGCAATTCCAAGGCACAAATAGTATTTAATGCACTAATAAATATCAACAAAAATGAAAATAGTAATACAGAGAGTTAGTACGGCATCTGTTGCCATCGACAACGAGATTTATTCAGGAATAAAACAAGGGTTGTTGATTCTCGTGGGTGTAGGACATAACGACACTCGCGAGGATGCAGAATACCTTGCCGCCAAAGCCGCAAATATGCGCATTTTTGACGATGAAAACGGAGTAATGAACCGTTCTGTCATCGACATCGATGGTGTGATTCTTGCCGTGAGTCAATTCACACTCATGGCGTCAACAAAGAAAGGCAATCGTCCATCGTATATTCACGCCGCAGGGCACGACCTGGCGATTCCGATGTATGATTTGTTTTGCGAGCTTCTTGAGAAGCACACCGGTAAACCCACCCAAAAAGGAGTGTTTGGTGCCGACATGAAAGTGATCTTAGTCAACGATGGTCCTGTAACCATTGTGATGGATTCTAAAAATAGAGAGTAAAATTTTGCCGTTTCTCATTAAATACATACCTTTGTAAGTATCAAATGGCAGTACACAATTGCGGTATGACACTACAAGAAGCACAACAACAAGTTGACAATTGGATAAAGACCTATGGGGTGAGATATTTCAACGAACTCACCAATATGGCTATCCTCACCGAAGAGGTGGGAGAGGTGGCGCGAATCATGTCGCGTCGCTATGGCGAGCAGTCGTTCAAAGAATCCGACAAAGATAAAGATTTGTCCGACGAACTTGCCGATGTCCTATGGGTGCTCATCTGCATTGCCAACCAAACCGGAGTGAATCTCACAGAAGCGCTCGAGCGAAACATCGCCAAGAAAACGCAGCGAGATTCCACACGTCATAAAAACAATTCAAAACTTAAATAATTATGGAAGAAATTAAAGACAAGTATCAGCAGGCGATAGCCTCATTCTCCGTTCCTACCGACGACGCCGTGATTGCACAAGAAGTGGCGCAACTCCTCGCGCAACATGTCGATGAAAACCGCAAGAACGAAGTGTATCAGTTTATGCTCAACTGCATCGACCTCACAACGCTCAGCTCCACCGACACACAGTCGAGTGTGAGAAAATTTGTTCAGCGAGTAAACGATTTCGACAATAACTATCCTCAATACAAGAATGTGGCTGCAATATGCACTTATGCCAATTTTGCCGATGTAGTGCGCAACGCGCTCGATGTTGACGATGTGAAAGTGGCTGTTTGCTCCGCCAATTTCCCATCATCGCAGGCACATCTCGAGGTGAAGACCGCTGAGACCGCTCTCGCCATTGCCGACGGTGCCGACGAAGTGGATATCGTGTTTAATCTCGGACTCTATTTCGACGACAACTACGAAGACCTTTGCGATGAGATTTCCGAAATCAAGCAGGCGTGTGGCGACAAGCACTTGAAAGTGATTCTCGAGACCGGCGCGCTCAGGACCGCCGAGCACATCCGCAACGCGTCTGTGCTTGCAATGTATTCGGGAGCCGATTTCATCAAGACATCGACAGGCAAAATCTACGATGGAGCCACAGTCGAGGCCGCCTATGTAATGTGCCGTTGCATCAAGGAATATTACGAGAAGCATGGTGAGATGATAGGCTTCAAGGCATCGGGAGGCATCTCTACAACCGAAGACGCTATCAAATACTACACCATCGTGAAGGAAGTGCTTGGGGAGAAATGGCTCACCAACGAATATTTCCGTATCGGTGCCAGCCGCCTCGCCAATGCGTTGTTTATCGACATCACCAACGATGTGGTAAAACCATTCTGATGCATCGATTTCAAGGCTTTTAGCAAAATTTAACCATGAATTTCTTGCATAAAATTTTGCTCGGCATTAAATTTGCAGCGTGTTTTTCATGGTATTAGATTTAAGGTTAATAAAGATTGGTTGTCGGGATGACAACCATTTCTTATTTTTGCCCCTATTCCATTGATTATTGCAGGATAAACTTATCGACAACGTGAGCCACGCCATCCTCCTCGTTGCTATATGTAACGTAGTCGGCGGCATCTTGAATCTCTATCGACGCATTTGCCATCGCCACGCCCAGTCCGGCAAATTCAATCATTCCCTTGTCGTTATATCCATCGCCGATTGCGATTACCTCTTCGCGAGCGATTCCAAGCGAAGAAATCAGGCGGTTGAGCGACTTGGATTTCTCGATACCCGGTGGTACACATTCAAGGAAAAATCCCGATGAGCGATACACCTCGACGCGCCCCTTGAGGCGCTCGGCGAGTTGCAGTTCGAGAGCGTGGAGCGGCTTCGGGTCGCCGACAATCAAGCATTTGTTGATAGGAAACTCCACCTGTCCCGGGAAGTCGGAATATTCCACCACCGGCATTTTGTTGATGAACGCCTCGTGCAGGACATATTTGTTGCGGCTCCGAGTTGCTGCAATCCCTTCGCCCTGATAGGTGAGAATTTCCATCCCGGCAGCCATTGCCTCGTTGTAGAGCAGAGGAACAAGCTCGGGAGCCAATTCCTGATTGAAAATGGTGTCTCCGGTGGCGCAATCCACAATCCTTCCGCCGTTGTAGGCGAGGATATATCCGCCGTAGAGCGAGAGTTGCAGTTGGGCGGCGAGCGGAGTGATTCCATAGGTGGGGCGTCCCGATGCGAGCACGATTTTCACGCCCAGCTTCTGGGCATTCATCAGAGCCTCGAGGGTGCGCGGAGTGATTTCTTTCTTTTCGTTGGTGAGCGTGCCGTCGAGGTCGAGCACAATCATTTTATATTTCATAATCCTAAGTATTTGCTGCTGCAAAGATACGGCAAACAAAGTGTCCGACAAAATTTCCCCCCCCCCAATCAAAATCAAAGGACCATAATTTGCAATTTTTGGGTGCCGGGATTGAAATTTGGTGTATATTCTTGAGATTGCTTCGGTTTCTCACGTTTTTTGTGTATTTTTGCAACCAAAATGCTTAACTATGAGTGTAGAAAGAAATTCACAAGATAACAAAAGGACCGGCAATGACGGTGCCAATAATGGATATGTGAGAACCACAGGTAGTTTCTCTGCTCGCCTCAAGGCGGTGAAGTTGGGGCGCTGGATTAGGTTCTCGGTGGTGTCGTTGCTCTTTTTCGGTTGGGTAGTGTGGCTGCAAAACCCGTGGGTGCTGATAGCCTACCCCCTTCTCATCGACATTTACCTCACACATTATATCCCGTTCACGGCGTGGCGCGGATGGAAGAACAATGTGGCGCGCACCATTATGGGGTGGGTCGATGCCATTGTCTATGCCCTCATCTGCTGCTACTTCCTGTTCGCGTTTGTGGGGCAGCAGTATCAGATTCCATCCTCGTCGCTCGAGAAATCGCTTCTTGTGGGCGATTTTCTGTGGGTGAACAAGATTACTTATGGACCGAGGGTGCCAAACACCCCTATCCACTTCCCGTTGGCGCAAAACACACTCCCGATACTCAATTGCAAGTCGTATATCGACAAGCCGCAACTTGAATACCATCGCCTCAAGGGGCTTCGCGGCGTTGAACGCAACGACATTGTGGTGTTTAACTTCCCTGCCGGCGACACCGTTGCCGAGAAGGTGCAGAATCCCGACTATTACACCCTCGTGGCGCAATTCGGGCGCGAGACCGTGTGGAATAATCCGCAGCAGTTTGGCAAGGTGTTCTTCCGTCCTGTTGACCGCCGCGAGAATTATGTGAAGCGTTGCCTCGGGCTTCCCGGCGAGCGCCTCAAAATTGTGGGTAATATCGTGTATATCAACGGCAAACCGCTCCGTGAGCCGAAGAATGTGCAGTACAACTATATCATCCAAACCTCGGGCGGGATACTCGGAGACTCGGAGTGGGAGACCCTCGGGGTGAATGTCGATGACCGCCACCTTGAGTGCGACGGGCGGCAGTATCTCAACAATTCGGCTCAAATCATGGTGCTGCGCTCGCTCGGCTTGAACGTTGGGGAGAATGGCGAGACTGCGCCTATCTACATCGCTCCGCTCACTGCGGCTGCTGTTGCCGAGGCACGCAAGATGCCGGCAATCGCCCATGTGGTGATGGTGCCCGAAGGGGAGATGTTCCCGGTGTATCCCATCAGCAAGGATTACGGCTGGACACGCTCCAATTACGGCGAGATATGGATTCCCAAGAAAGGGGAGAGCATCGCGCTCACTACCGACAATCTGCCCATCTACGAGCGCCCGATACGCAACTACGAGGGTAACGACCTGCGTGTTGCCGACGGCGTGATTTACATCAATGGCGAGCCTGCCACCTCCTACACATTCAAGATGGACTATTATTGGATGATGGGCGACAACCGCGACAATTCCGCCGATTCGCGCTACTGGGGGTTTGTGCCCGAAGACCACATTGTGGGCACTCCGGTGCTTATTCTCCTGTCGCTCGAGAAGGATAAGGGCATTTTCGACGGCAAAATACGCTGGAACCGCATCTTCCGCCTTCCCAATTACGACAAATGATTCACGATAGCGAAAATGGCGCGCTCATGAGCTGCCTCTATGCCGGCAGCGTGAGGTATTATGCCGCTATGGTGGCTGCCGGGAGGGTGGCTTTCGACATCGATTCTCCGGTGGGGAAAAACCGTGCCGTGAATCGCACCCGCATCATCGGGGCGAACGGGGTGCAGACCCTCACCATTCCCCTTGTGAAGCCTGCCAAAGGGGGTGCCACGCCGGTTAAGGATTTGCTCATCTCGGAGCATGGCGAGTGGGAGCGAGTCCACTGGGGCGCAATTTTCTCAGCCTATGGCAAGGCGCCGTTTTTCGAGTATTATCAAGACGACATTTATGCGTTGTATCACCACCATTCCAAGTGGCTTGCCGACTTCCTGCTGGCGATACATGCCTCTGTGAGCGATTTCTTTGCCATTCCAGCCACTTTATCGGCTCCTGATGATAGATTTGTTGATTTGCGCTTCAAAGCGGGCGAGAACGCCTCCGACGCGCTTTCTGTGGCAGATGTGCCATATTACCAAGTGTGGAATGCCCGCCACGGCTTTGTGCCGGGGCTGAGCATTCTCGACTTAGTGCTTAACGAGGGGCGATGTGCCACCCTCGTGCTCAATGCGATGTGTTCCCGTTCCCGGGGTCGTTGAAGTAGAGGGTTTGGCGGGTGAAGTTCATTGAGCCGAAGATTCCGTAGCCGTTTTCGATGTTGGTGTGGATGCCGATGGGGTTTGCGAGGACATCGTCGGTGTGGGTGCGGTACTGCATCACGGAGCAGACGTAGGAATAGAGGTCGCGCGTAACGCTGTAGTATTCCAATATCACCCTCGGGTTGTCGGCAATGCGGCGGCGCGACTGTATGGTTACGGTGTATTCTCCGTTTTGAAAGAGGTGGTCATCGAACATGTAGTTGAAGTTGGCTGGCCAACTGCCAAATCCTGTCGGGATGTTGCGGTCGAGGAACAGAATGTCGTCGGAGGTGAAGACGTCGGTCATATACGACGAATATGTGCTGTCAACGCGGATTAATGTTCCGTCGGGGGCTTTGACACTGTCGATTTGCCAGTTGTCTCCCATACTTCTCACACGGAGGCGGTAGAAGTTGCTTTCGCGGGGGTTGTCTTTGAGTTTGAGTGTGATTACCATTACACTGTCATGCCCACCAAACTCATGTTCGTTCTCTCTGTCTAAATATCCGTGGTCGTAGGGTGAGTAGATAGTGTGATGCGAGAGCACTTCAAATTCGGGCGCGGGCAGCACTTTGGTTGATGATTTTGCCGGTGCGAGTTCGGGGTTGTCGGGCACCGAGACCTCGACTTCCACTTCGTCTCCGGCTTTTGGGAAATAGTCGCTCTCATAGCGGAATTTGCCGGGATTGTAACGGAGTTGAACGGGTGAGCCGCCGTTCACCGTCATCATCACCAGTGCCTTGTCGATTACGGCGAGGGTGTCGTAGATGGTGTCGTGATATCGGTAGTAGTGATAATAGTCAATGAAGTAGTATCCGGGGGAGTCGTCGATGCTGAATGTTCGCGACACATTCACGAGCACCGCGGTGTCGGGGCACACCACCGAATTGACAGTGATAGCGTCGGGCTGATTGTCGATTGGCAAGATAACCTCGCACGATGTTATGAGCGAGATGGCGATTGTGAGTGCCAATATTATGCTAAGAAGGTGTTTCATTGCTGTTAGAATTTATGAGTGTAACTTACCGAAGGCATGATAGGGAAGATGCACACACCTTTGAGGACTGTTTGGTTTTTGTCATATCCGATGTATGCGCTGCTCACATTCATGTGGTTATACACGTTGTAAACGCTGATTCCGAGA
>JBJEKB010000105.1:0-3889 GCA_051878395.1 Muribaculaceae bacterium | reverse complement strand
GATAGAGAGGAATACCGACATCGAAATGGACGGACTTGGCATGACCACGCGCCCATTCAGCGGCATACTGAATGGTTGAGTTGTCGCGTAGAGTGTGAGCCGCCTTAATCTGAAACGGGGCGCAGTCGGTGTGCTTTCCGGTTTCCTCGTCATCGCAATAGTGAGCGAGGTAGTAATTGAAGAATCGGCCATAATCGGCGAGGAGATACGCGATGCGCTTCTCCTTTTGGGCAGGGGTTTCGCTTACGGACACGACGGAACGTGTCTGCACGGTTTCGCACCACTGCTTCCATTGTTCGATAGTTTCCTTTCTATTCTGAGCCGTGTGACGTGCCATAAGTGATAATTATGCGAACTTGCTTCCGAGGAGACCAAGGATATATTTGTTCTGATACTTGTTTACCTTTTTTCGGAACTCCGCTGTAATCTCCGGGTCGGTTTCGGCCTGGTATTCGAGCCAACGACCGAAAGCCATAAAGCACTCAATGAAATCGACAGCAGAAGCCTCCTTGTCGAGGCGTTCAATGGTGGCTGATAGTTTGACGAGTTGGTCAACGACCTTGCCGGACTTGGATATGTCGAGTTGTCGGAGCTCGTCAATCTTCTCCTTGATAGCGGAGAGGAGCTCGTTTTGCAAACTCTTTCGGGTGATAGACATGGCGGCGCGTTTCTCGCCCCAACAACCGTCCTTGACCCACTTACCGATAGTATTGGCAGACACGCCGACTTTTTCGGCGATAGCGTTCTGCGGCATACCTTGCATAAAAAGAGCCTCGGCGAACTCCTTTTTATCTGTTGAAACCTTGTTTGCCATTCATAGCGAAAAGTGTTGAAAAATGGTTTTTACTGTGATTATATGGTGCAAAATTCGCACAAAGGTGCGTGTCATAAAAATAGAGTGTAAAGTTTTTACACTCTGTTTTGCAGAGAGTTAGAGTATTAGGAATTTTGCCACAGAAACATATCGCGGAGTAGAGCAGACAGGCAGCTCGCGAGGTTCATTCCCTCGAGGTCGCGGGTTCAAATCCCGCCTCCGCAACAACCCCCTTTTGCGACCCGTCGGCGGGGCGGCACAGGGTAATCGCCAGCGAGCGACGTGCCACGGAAACCCCGCCGACATTTTTTAATAAATATCAATGCCAAAAGAAGCAGTAATATCAACTCCGCGCCTCAACAGCTACGGCGCAAGAGTACTGACCGAGGGGATAGACCTCGAGCAGTATCAGAAGAACCCGGTACTCCTCTATATGCACCGACGCGGTCGCAAGGAGGATATGCCGATAGGAATTATGGAGAATCTGCGTGTGGAGGGCGATACGCTCTACGGCACGCCGAAATTTGACGATGACACCGAAGACGAGCGCAACATCAACAAGAAATGGGAGCGCGGCACGCTGCGAATGCTGAGTGCCGGGCTTGACATTTTGGAATGGAGCGAAGAACCTTCGCTGCTCGTAGCCGGGCAGACACGACCGACAATCACGAAAAGCAAACTGATAGAGGTGTCGGTGGTTGACATCGGGGCGAATGACGACGCGCTGCAAGTGGGACTTTACCACGAGGGGAAGCTGCTTACCCTTGCAGCCGGAGAGGAAAATGCCCACCTGCCGCTGCTGACCGTATCAGCCCAAGAAGAAAATAAAGAACAAACCCCAAACAACAATCAACAGAAGAAAATGGAAAAAATCCTTTTGAAACTCGGCCTCGCGCCCAATGCGACAGAGGACGAAGCAGTAGCCGCAATCGGCAAATTGCAGGAAGAAAAGTCCGCAATGGTACTTGCTCGCATCACCGATGCGGTGGAAACCGCCATTAAGGAGAAGCGTATCACCGCCGACAAGAAAGAGAAGTATCTGAGCCTCGGTAAGACCATTGGACTTGCAGACCTCAACGCACTTTTCGCCGATATGTCACCTGCACAGAAGCCACTCGACCTCGTTCGTACGAACGGTAGCGGACAATCGGCAGGGAGTGCGACGCTCACATGGGCGAGTGCGACGCCGGAGCAGTTGCAAGAGCTGCGCGAGAACAACAAAGAGGAGTATGTGCGCCTCTACAAAGAGAATTTCGGCTTTGCCCCGGAATTTTAAGAACAAACCAAACCTCAAAACACAAACAAAAACGAATGAAAAGATTGATTTTCGCCCTTATGGGCATTATTATCGGACTGACAGCCACAAGCGTAATGGGAGCGACCCTCGGAGTAGCCGTTGGGATGTCGCCCGCAGCGGGTGCGCTGACGCTTGACACCATTGCCGTTGGCACATCGTTCATTGGCGGTCTTGCACCCACTAACGCCTTGTGTGCCGGACTTTATCCCGAAGCATGGGCGGGAGAACTTGTAAAGGCGTTCCGTGCGGCAGAAGCTGCTATTGGGTGGTATAACAAGATTCGCGATTACAGCCAATATGTGGACAAGGATGTAATCCACCTTGTAGATGTTGGCGCAGATCCCGAAGTATTGGTGAACAACACGACCTATCCTTTGGAAATTGAGAATCTCGAAGACGGCGACATCGCGGTAACCCTTGACAAGTATCAGACCAAGCCAACCCGCATCACCGACGACGAGCTTCACGCCCTGGGCTACGATAAAATGGCGTCGGTGGTGGAGCGACACAAGGAGGCGTTCAGTGAAACGAAATTCAGTCGCGCAATCCACTCGCTTGCCCCTGCAGAGCATAAGTCGAAGACCCCGGTACTGCTCACCACCGGCGAAGTGGTAGATGACCGCAAACGCTTGACGCGCTCTGACATCATCTCGCTGAAAGCGGCGTTTGACAAGGCCAACATACCTGCAGAGGGACGAATGCTCGTGCTGTGTTCCGACCACGTAGCCGACCTCTTGGAGACAGACCAAAAATTTGCGGGACAATACTACAACTATGAGAGTGGAGCAATCACGCGCATGTATGGATTCGAGGTGTACGAGTTCAACGAGTGTCCCTATTACAACACATCGACAAAGAAGAAGCTCGCCTACGGCGCAGTGCCGAGTAGCTCGACCGACCGCCAAAGTTCGGTAGCGTTCACACTGAAACGCGCGATGAAAGCGAACGGTTCGACCAAGACCTACTTGCAGGAAGCCGCCGCCAACCCGACCACGCAGGAGAATCTGTTCTCGATGCGCACCTACACGTTGTGCCTCCCGACCAAGGCAGAGGGACAAGGTGCAATCGTGAGCGCACTCAAAGCGTAAATTTGATGAAGAAAGAACTTAAATATCTCGTTATCCACTGCACCGCCACACCCGAGGGGCGCGATGTGAGCAGTTCCGACATTCGACGGATGCATACGTCGCCCAAATCGGCGGGCGGTCGCGGGTGGAAGCAGGTGGGCTACACCGACCTATTCCGACTTGACGGCAAGGTGGAACGTCTTGTGAGCAACAACGAGGACGCATGGGTCGATCCGTGGGAAATCACCAACGGCGCGGCGGGTTACAACGCCGTAAGCCGCCACGTCGTGTATGCGGGAGGTTGCGACAAGGCGATGAAGCCGAAAGACACGCGCACTGCGGCACAGAAAAAGGCAATGGCCGAGTATGTGCGCAAGTTTCACGCCCAGCACCCCGGAGTTAAAATCATCGGTCACCGCGACCTAAGCCCCGACCGCAACGGCAACGGAGTGATAGAGCCCAGTGAATGGATGAAATCGTGTCCGAGTTTCGATGTAGCCGCCTGGCTCAAAGAGATAGGCATAAACCAATAAGAGAGATACCCTGCAATGGCAACAGAAATAATCCTTGCGTTGGTGGCAATCATTGCCCCTCCGATAACGGGTTGGCTCTCGGCAAAGACCGCGAAATCAAAATATGCCGCCGAACTCGCCAAGATGCGGGCAGAGGTGCAGCAGATGCAGAGCGATGTACGCAGCCGGGAACTTGACA
>JBJEKB010000104.1:0-3906 GCA_051878395.1 Muribaculaceae bacterium | reverse complement strand
ACATTGGTAATGTAATCTACTGTTATGATTTTGTTGTTCACGTCGTCGTAGGTGTATAGCCGTTCTTGATGAGCAAACATCACACGCCCCGAAATCTTCATCACAAACATCAGTCCGCCTTCAAATCCACCCGGAATGTCGCTGATTTCTGTGATTTTGGTTACTTTCGACAAAGATTTATCGAGTTCGATCTTGTAAACGCCTCGGCTCATGTGTGCAGCCCAGATTGTGCCGCTATGGTCCACCTCAAATTCTCTGATAGGGATATTGAGATTGGGAATCTCGCAATACATTTCCCATTTGTTGTTGGTTTTGCGATAAACCCGCAGCCCGATATAGGATGATTCGAGGAGAATGTCTTGATTTTGGATTGTGCACCTGCGCATACAAGTGCCGCTTGAATTGCTCGCTCCAGGGATATTTACAGCATTCCCATTGACAAGCATTTTGGGAGTGCCGTTCCCGATGAATACTTGCCCGGTGTCGAAATGGTTGATATGCCAGTTTTGACCGGTTGTGCCCGGAATCAGGGATATGTTGCCCGATGATTCATCATATTTATAGGCTCCTTGGTTGGTGGCTATGTACATTGAGGAGCCAATCCAGTCGATGCCATACACCATTCCCAACGACTTCCCCGAAGACAAGTCGTATCGCAGAAGGGAAAAAGGCGAACCTGTATGGATGAGCGCGATGCCATTGTCGAGACAAGACCAGATGTTGTTATCCCTATCGACAAAGAGGCTAAGCACTGTGTTGTTGTAGAGTCGGTTGCTCATATTATAGTTCCACAGTTTCTTGCCACTTGGCGATATGGCATACACACCATTAAGTATGGTACCTATTATAATAGTGGAGTCGCTGCGCAGAAACGCCGCTCTATTGATTTGCATCTTGCGCAAGTCGTCGTCGATTTCGGTGGTGTGGCGCTTCACGGTGTTGCCGTCATAGTCGAAGAGTCCGTTCCACTCGGTGCACAGAATCATGTGCCCTTTGGGTTGCGGGATGATTGCCACAATGTGGTCGTTGCCAACCACTTCGCGAGAAAATATGAAGTGAAGCTTCTCATTTATTAGTTGATAGAAATCGCCATCTATCATCTGCACGAAGATGCGGTTGTCGATGTGGTGGAAATAGAGTGGGAGGTATCTCTTGTCGAAATATTCGCGAACCGATTTACCATCATAAACAAACCATGAACTGAACGACTGGAAATAGATTTTGTCATTGAGCTTCACAATCTGCCATATATCGTAGTCGTGAGGTTCTACGGTGCCGTTTTTCTTGGCATTATGGAGCGAAACATAAATGAGATTGCCGTATTCATCCGGCTCAAAGTAGCCAAACTCATGGTAAGCGCCCACATAGATTCTGCCGGTGCTGTGGTCGGCAAGCACCGAGCGCACCGTTTGGTTGTCGGGAATGGTAAAATGCTCCCAGCGGTATCCGTCGAAGCGGAGCAGTCCGGTGTTGTTTGCTATGTAAATCTCTCCGTTTATGTCTTGGGAGCAGCTCCAATTCTGGAGACCGGCGTTATAGGTTGCCGAATTATAGTTGGTGATAATAGGCATAAACGAAGCCGCAGACATCCGTGCCGCCGACATTATTATATATATAAGGAGTGTCGAGATAGCAATTAATGAATTATAGTGTCTTAATTTGTTAAATTTCATGACTTATTTTTCAGGTTAACCGTTTTTGAGTTTTGGTTAAAATTAATATTTGTGATTGCAAAGGTAGGCAAAAAACTTATATTAGCAAGTTTTTGAAGTAATAAATAACTTACTTTAGCAGTAAAAATAATGTTATGAGCGAAGAAAAGTGTGTGAAAAGTGGTGTTTTTAAATCGTTGATATATAATGTGATATGGTGAAAAACGTAGTAAAAACGTAGTGCTTTTTCGGGCTGCCGTGGTAAGGTGGTACTGCAAAATTTTGCACCTTAAAACGATGTTAGCAACTTTGCAGTCGAAAAGTGAACACAATCACCTTAATTCATTAACCATTAAATTAACAAAATGAAAAAAAGAATCCTATCTGTTTTACTCGTCTTGGCAGGAGTAGCCACAGCGTGGGCTGCGCCTAAGACAGTAAAGGGTGTGGTTGTCGATCAGACCAACCAACCGGTAATCGGCGCCAGTGTGCAAGTTAACGGCACTACTATCGGCGTAGTAACAGACATTGACGGAACCTATGAATTGGCTAATGTTCCCGACAACGCTGTTATCACTTTCTCTTTCATCGGTATGAAGAGCAAAGAGGTGAAAGTAACCGACTCGGTCCTCAATGTTCAACTTGTCGATGACCTCCAAAAACTCGATGAGGTAGTTGTAATCGGTTATGGCGCTGCAAAAGCCAAAGACCTTACATCTCCAATCACAGTAGTTAAGGGAGACGAACTTCTTTCTACACCTTCAACTTCTCCAATGTCGGCTATTCAAGGTAAGGTTGCCGGTGTGAACGTGGTTAACAGTGGTGCTCCGGGTGCAGGTCCTCGCGTGTCTATCCGCGGTAATGGTTCTTTCACCAACAGCTCTCCGCTCTATGTTGTTGACGGCATGTTCTATGACGACATCAACTTCCTTAACAACAGCGACATTCAAGAGATGTCGGTGCTCAAAGACGCTTCGGCTGCTGCCATCTATGGTGTGCGCGCTGCCAATGGTGTTGTAATCATCACTACCAAGAAAGGAAAACGTAACCAAAATGCCAAGATTACCTATAATGGATATGTAGGTGTGCAATCTGCTACCAACGTTCTCAAGATGGCTAATTCCGAGCAATACGCTCAAATGCTTCTTGAAGCAAACTACGATGCTTATGTAGCCAACATCAAGGCTTCTATCGACCGTTACGGTGGTAGTTATGCCGACGCCGACTTCCATAACTGGACTTTTGGTGCCAACACCGATTGGTACAATGAACTCCTTCGCAAGGCTGTGATTACCAACCATAGCATCGGCATCAGTGGCGGCTCTGAAAAGGCTGTTTATTCACTCGGTGTCAGCTACCTCTATCAAGATGGTATCATGGATGCTGATAACAACTACAAACGCATGAACTTCCGCGCTGCAGTTGATTATGATGCAACAAGCTGGTTGAAAGTAGGTTTCAGTGGTGTATTCAGCAACTCTACTCAGGTAAATCCTAACAATGCTGCATGGAAAGAGGCATTCAACTCACCCTCAATTTATCCCGTATATGATGAGAACAATGCCGAGGCATTCCCCGAGAAATTTGCTTCTCCTGCAAGCGTAGGTTTCACAAGCAACTTCTACAACCCCGTTGCAACTGCTAAATATAACAACAGCAGCAACGAGAACTATCAAGTGCTCAGCAACTTCTACGCTCAATTCAACATCCTTCCCGAAAGATTGAATTTCAAGACAAACTACAGTTACGACTATACCGGAACTCGCGGTCGCTCTTACAGCAAACCTTTCTATGTGAGCAGCTGGCAGCAGAAGAGTGTGTCGGAACTTACTAAGTCCACTACCAACTATTACAACTACATCTGGGATAACACCCTTACATATAGCGACAAATTTGGCGACCACAAAGTGGGTGCAATGCTTGGTTACTCAATGCGTCAACAACAATATCGCTACTTGTGGGGCAAAGCATCCAACGTGCCCGAGGGCAAGGATGAGTATATGTATCTCGGACAAGGTGACGCCGACGGTGTTACACTTGGCGACGACGGTTATTGCTACCGCGGTCAATCCTACTTCGCTCGTTTGAACTATGACTATGCAGGCAAGTACCTCTTGATGTTCACAATGCGTGCCGACGGTTCTTCTAAATATCAAGAGAAATGGGGTTACTTCCCATCTGTGGGTGCCGCATGGGTAATGAGCCAGGAATCTTTCATGCAGAATCAAAAAGCATTTGACTATTTGAAACTTCG
>JBJEKB010000103.1:0-17953 GCA_051878395.1 Muribaculaceae bacterium | reverse complement strand
GAACCGGGTAAGGGGAGCTATGTCCTTCATCCTCATCTTAAATGAAAGAGCCGTGCATTTGCGCATCGGACAAAACGATGAGGGCGGGGAGCGCGGACTTTGCCGCCGGGGCAGACTTTGGCAATAAGTGGCAAAACGACACGTTATTATTATATATAGCATCAAAATTGCTATCTTTGCAACATGATTACTCAAATAAATTCTTGCGATGAACAATTTATGAGGCGCGCGCTGCAACTCGCGGCTCGCGGCTCGCAAACGGCATCACCCAACCCAATGGTGGGCGCGGTGGTGGTGTGCAACGGAAAAATCATCGGAGAGGGGTGGCACCGCCGTTGCGGCGAGGGTCATGCCGAGGTGAATGCCGTGGCATCGGTTCGCGACAAGTCGCTTCTCCCCCACTCCACTATATATGTAACTCTCGAGCCTTGTTCCCACTTTGGAAAGACTCCCCCTTGTTGCGACCTTATCATTGCCAACCACATTCCCCGTGTGGTGGTGGGATGCGTTGACCCCTTCGCTCGTGTGCACGGGCGCGGCATTTCGCGACTGCGCGAGGCGGGAATTGATGTGTGCGTGGGGGTGCTTGAAGAGGAGTGCAAGTCGCTAAACAAGAAGTTTTTCACTGCCAACACGCTTAATCGTCCGTTTGTGCTGCTGAAATGGGCTCAGTCGAGCGACCGATTTATCGCCCGAGAATCCGCTCCGGTGGCTTTTTCCACCCCCGAGACCATGATGCTTGTTCATGCCATTCGCTCGCGATACGACGCGATTCTCATCGGTGCAAACACCGCGATTATCGACAACCCTTCGCTCACGGTGCGCTCCTGGAGCGGAAAATCGCCGGTGAGGGTGCTCATCGATCTCAACAATCGTGTCCCCGACTCGGCTCGCATTTTCACCGAAGGCGGAAAGACCATTGTGTTCACTTCGGGCAAAAGAGTTCTCCCCGAAAATGTCAAGATTATCGACACCCCGGGACACGACGACTTTCTCCCCGAAATGCTCGCCCGGCTCAAGGATGAGGGTATCAACTCTCTGATTGTCGAGGGGGGCGCGTTCACTTTGCAGCGGTTTATCGATGCCCGCCTTTGGGACGAGGCGCGTGTCGAGACATCTCCCGTGAGTCTTGGCAATGGCGTTATGTCTCCGACGCTCACCGATAGTGCGCTAATAAATGTAGAATTTCTTTCAAAAAATCTAATTGAGCGTTTCGTGCGAGTTAAAAACTTATAAAACGTGGCATATTATCCCTAATTGTCTTTTTTATTATTGCCTTTTGCAATGTAAATAGTAATTTTACAGCGATTTTTACGACTGATTATTCACTCATTGCGAAAAAACGTTGGTTTTTTTGTCAAATTTGTACTAAATTTGCAGTTTCAAAATGTTTATATCAAGAATGAGCAAACTTAAGTTATCTTTTTATATCCTACTCGGCATCTTGGTGCTTGCCATTGCGCCATCATGCAATTCCACATCCGAATCCGAGCCTATCGTTCCCTCGAGCAATGTCGCTGTAACGGCTTTCGCAATTAGCGAGAACGATAAGTTGCTCAACAACATCGATTCGGTGCATTTCACTATCGATCTTAATGCGCGTCGCATATATAATGCCGATTCTCTCCCAAAGGGAACGGATGTGAGCAAACTCGTGCTTAATATCTCCTTCCCCACGGTGTCATCTGCCAAAATCCATGTTTCGGGCGGCAAAATTATGACCGACACAATTATCGACTACGCAACAAGCCCCAACGATAGTATCGACTGCACCGGCAGCTTGGTGCTCACCGTGGTTTCGGAAGATGCTCTCTACTCTGCCGACTACGATATTAAGGTGAATGTTCACAATCTCGAGAGCGACTCGCTCTATTGGAATCGCACTTCTCGCCGCGACCTCCCGAGCCGTTCCACTCCAATCGCTCAAAAGGCTGTAATATACAAGGGACGCGCAATGTGCTTCATCCTCGACTCCCAAGGCTATATGATTGCCGACATCGACAATCCCGAAGCCGGAATGTGGAACAAAACCGACCTCAACCTCGGCTTCACTCCTGTAGTCAATTCTTTCACAGCCACTTCCGATGCACTATACATCCTCGCCAACGACAACACTCTCTACACCTCTGCCGATGGTGCCGCTTGGAGTGCGTGCGATGCCAAATTCTCATGGCTCTACGGCGGTTACGAGGATTATGTCATTGGCGTTGAACACACAGGAGGCGAACATATCGTGAAATCCTATCCTGCCGAGGGGCATTTCGCTCCATTTGCCGCTGTTGACGGATTCCCGGTGAATTCCACATCGCAACTTGTTGAAATCACATCGAAATGGAACTCCTCCACTCAGGCTCTTATGCTCGGCGGCTGCGACCGCAACGGCTCTCCAATCGGCGCTGTGTGGGGATTTGACGGCAAAGACTGGGCAAAAGTGAGCACTTCGGGCATTCCCGAGGTGATGTCGCCCACCATGTTTGCCTATTTCAACCACGATGTGAGCACAACTAATTGGAGCGTAACTCAATATCCGGTTCTGCTTGCTTTTGGAGGCGTTGTTGAAGGTGAGCCGTCAAAAACCACCTATATTTCCTACGACAACGGCGTTCACTGGAAATTAGCCGACGACTTGCTCCAACTGCCCGAATATATTCCCGCCGCGTCGCAGATGCAGGCACTTGTGTTTGAATCGACACTCACCGACTCCCGCTCAAGCGACGGCTGGACCGCATTCCCGTCGCGCAGGCTCCCGGGATGGTGGACAATAGAGTCATTCGACAGCCGCGCCACTTCTTGGCAATGCCCCTACATCTACCTCTTCGGTGGTGTGGCTCAAAACGGCAACCTGCTCAACAACATTTGGCGCGGTGTTATCAATCGTCTCACATTCACCCCGATAAAATAACATGCTCCGATTTGCAGCCTCCATATTAGCATTGCTCATCTCCCTCGGCTTCACCGCGGGGGCGCAAGAATACCGCAGCGAGATAGGTGCGGCACTCGGCATGAGCGGCTATCTTGGCGACTGTAACAAAAGCAATTTCCTCAAGCATCCCGGTGTTGCCGGCGGTGCCGTGTTCCGATATGTTTTCAACTACCGCATGGCGGTGAAAGCCAACCTCTCCATGGCAACTCTCAGCGGCAACAGCGCCGATTTCGACGATGTGCTCCCCGGCGGTGAAAACTACAAATTCAACTCGCAACTCTACGACATTGGAGCGCGTTTTGAATTCAACTTCTTCAACTATGGCATAGGTTACACCTACAAACGCCTTCATCGCCTCACCCCATATCTCTCGTTGGGTATCGGTGCCGCTCTCTCAACTTGCGACGGCAACACCGCTTTCGCCCTCTCGATTCCGATGGGAGCAGGCGTGAAATACAAACTCTCGGAACGCTGGAACCTGGGGTTTGAATTTACAATGAGTAAACTCCTGGGAGACAAAGCGGATGGATTCTCTGCCGACTCTCTCACGGGAATCAAAAGTTCGTTTATTAAAAACACCGATTGGTGCGCCACCATGCTCTTCTCGGTAACATATATGTTTAACAAAAAATGTGTCCAATGCCACTATGTGGACTGAACGCAACACTATATAAAATAGCGCATTATGTCGTCGTTAATCGATAAAATAGACAAAAACCGGCTTCCTGTCCATGTGGCAGTGATTATGGACGGTAATGGACGATGGGCTAAGCAACGCGGGCTCGACCGCAGCGAAGGTCATGTCGAGGGTGTAAACACGGTGCGCCGTATCACCGAAATCGCTTCCGAAGTGGGGGTGAAATACCTCACTCTCTACACTTTCTCCACCGAGAACTGGAACCGACCCAAAGATGAAGTTGATGCTCTCATGAACCTCATCGTGGTGGCTATCGAACGCGAAACACCCGACCTTATCAAGAACAATGTGAGACTCTCGATGATTGGCGACTCCTCGAGAATGCCCGAATTTGCCGTAAACCGCCTCAACGCCTGCATCCGGGACACTTCCCACTGCAACGGGCTTAATCTCGTGCTCGCTCTCAGCTACTCTTCAAGACAGGAGTTGGTTTCTGCCGTGAAGTCTATCGCAGAACAAGCCAAAAACGGCACATTGTCTATCGACGATATCAACGAGGAGGCTATCTCCAAGTCGCTTTACACTTCAAATATGCCCGACCCCGACTTGCTTATCCGCACTGCCGGCGACCTCAGAATCAGCAACTATCTCCTTTGGCAAATCGCTTATGCCGAACTCTATTTCACCGATAAGTTCTGGCCCGATTTCTCGAAAGACGATTTTTGCCAAGCGATTATCGACTTCCAAAGCCGTGAACGCCGTTTCGGGAAAACAAGTGAACAAATCTCTAAATAACGAAACTAACTACCTCATATATACGATGTATAATAAACTGCTACTGATATTTGCCGCGCTCCTCGCCTGCTGCCCATTTATGGAAGCCGACGTGGCTAACGACACAATCTACAATCCCAATATCATCTATTCCGGTATGCCCAAGAAATATGAAATCGCAGGCATTAAAGTTACCGGTGCAGACAACTACGAAGACTATATTATTATCGGATATTCCGGTCTGTCGGTGGGCGAAAAGGTCGAGATCCCCGGCAGCGACATCACCAATGCCGCCAAACGATTCTGGCGTCAAGGGCTTTTCTCCAAGGTGCAAATCAAAGTGGAGAAAATCTGCGGCGAAAAGGCTTGGCTCGAAATCAGCCTGCGCCAGCAACCTCGCATCAGCGAAATCCGCTACAATGGCGTGAAGAAAGGCGAGAAAGAGGACATCGAGTTGCGTCTCGGACTCATGAAGGGTAACCAATTCACCCAAAACATCGCCAACCGCGCCGAGCAGATTATCAAGAAATACTACGACAACAAGGGTTTCACCAACGCCGAAGTGCATGTTACTCAGAAACCCGACCTCTCCCACGAAAACGAGGTGATTGTAGAAATATCGGTCGATAAGCACAACAAGGTGAAGGTGCACAAAATCTACATCACCGGCAACGAGGCTATGAGCGACGGCGCTATCAAGCGCACCATGAAGAAAACCAACGAGAACAACAGCCTCATCAAGCTCTTCTCGCAGAAGAAATTCGTCCCCGAGGACTACAAAGCCGACCTCCAGCTCATCATCGACAAATACAACGAGAAAGGCTACCGCGATGCCAAAATCATCGCCGACTCGGTGGTTAATTACAGCGAAAACCGCGTCGATGTTTACCTCAATATCGAAGAGGGTCAAAAATACTACATTTCCGACATCACCTGGGTGGGAAACACCATCTTCCCCACCGACATTCTCAATAATGTACTCGGTATCAAGAAGGGAGATGTATATAACCAGAAGATTCTCAACAAGCGCACAAACGAGGACGATGACGCTGTGGCAAACCTCTACATGAACCGCGGCTACCTCTTCTTCCAACTTGTGCCCATCGAGCATAACATCCACGGCGACTCGCTTGCCCTCGAAATGAGAATGGTCGAGGGTCCGCAGGCTCGCATCAACAAGGTGGTTATCAATGGTAACGACCGCCTGTATGAACGAGTGGTGCGCCGCGAACTCCGTGTGAAGCCGGGCGAACTCTTCTCGAAATCGGACCTCATGCGTTCAGCTCGCGAAATCGCCCAGACCGGACACTTCGACCCCGAAAAGATGGATATACGCCCCGAGCCCAACCAGGAAAACGGTACTGTAGATATTATCCTCAATCTCGAATCGAAAGCCAACGACCAATTGGAACTTTCGCTCGGTTGGGGTCAAACCGGTATCATCGGTAAAGTGGGTGTGAAATTCACCAACTTCTCCATCAAAAACATGCTCAATCCGTCGCGATTCAAAGGCATTATCCCGCAGGGCGAGGGTCAAACTCTCTCGCTGAGCGTTCAAACCAATGCTCGCTACTACCAGCAGTACAGCATCTCGTTCCTCGACCCATGGTTTGGCGGAAAACGTCCTAATTCGCTCAGTGTGTCGGCTTACTACTCTCGTCAAACCGGTGTTAACTCCTCTTATTACAACAGCAACTGGGCTAACGCCTACGGATATGGTATCAACTACGGCTACAACAGTAACTATTACCAAAACAGCTACGAAAACGCCTACGACCCCAACAAATTCCTCCAGATGGCGGGTATCACCGTCGGCTTCGGTAAGCGTCTCAGCTGGCCCGATGACTATTTCACTTTCACTGCCGAACTCAGCTACCAGTGGTATTACCTCAAAAACTGGGAATACCTCTACTATATGAACAACGGTGTGTCCAACTCTATCGTCCTCGGTCTCACCCTCGCGCGCAGCAGTATCGACAACCCGCTCTACACTCGCCGAGGCAGCCAGTTCTCTTTGAGCTTGCAGATGACTCCTCCCGCTTCGCTCTTCGGCAAGAAAGATTGGAGAGCCCTCTCGGAAGAAAACACCGTGGAGTCGAAAAAGCAACTCTACAAGTGGATAGAATATTGGAAACTCCACTTCAAATCGCGCACCTACACTCCGCTCGCCAACCCCGATGGCACCTACACTCTCGTGCTCATGACTCGTGCCGATATCGGTCTCCTTGGCAGTTACAACAAGTATCTCAAATCGCCGTTTGAAACATTCTATGTGGGTGGTGATGGCATGAGCGGAAGTTACACCTATGCAACCGAAACAATCGCTCTCCGCGGTTACGACAACGGTGTGTTCACCCCGTGGGGTCGTGAAGGTTATGCCTACGCACGATATGTCATGGAGCTCCACTTCCCATTCATGCTCCAGACTTCGACCACCATCTACGGTCTTGCGTTCCTCGAAGCGGGTAACTCCTGGACCAAGGTTAGCGACTTCGCTCCGTTTGACATCAAGCGTTCTGCCGGTGTGGGTGTTCGCATCTTCCTCCCGATGGTCGGCATGATGGGTATCGACTGGGCATACGGTTTCGACAAGGTGTATGGCACCAAAGGCGGAAGCCACTTCCACTTCATCCTCGGTCAAGAATTCTAACAACGATATTTCATGAGAAGGGCACCCGATGTGTGTCCTTCTTTATTTTTAAACAATACTGCTATGGTACAAACCGATTTCAAACGCATCTACACCTTCGACAAGGTGGTTCGTATCATTTTCTCCACATTGGTTATTGTGGGCATCGTGTGGCTGCTCAACTATCTGCGAGGCGTGCTCCTTCCGTTTTTGGTTGCGTGTCTCATCGCATATATCATCCACCCTTTTGTGAAATGGAATAGCCGATTTCTGCACATCAAAAACAACACGCTCGCCGTGCTCGTCTCGCTTTTCGAGTTGATAATCGTGCTGGGAGGTGTTCTGGCAGTCCTCATCCCATACATTGTGAACGAAATAA
Organism: Muribaculaceae bacterium; assembly: GCA_051878395.1. Lineage (GTDB taxonomy): Bacteria > Bacteroidota > Bacteroidia > Bacteroidales > Muribaculaceae > W0P31-042. The sequence continues at coordinate 10,611 of JBJEKB010000103.1, read as the reverse complement.
GCCAAATGGCTGACATGTTTGCGCAATACACACAAAACCACAACACAGCGCAGTATCTCCCGCCCGAAATTCACGAATTGATTGTAAAATACATCAATTTCGAGTCGATAAAGAACATGCTCACCCACGAGCAGATAATGACGATTGTCGAGAATGCCCTTATCGAGGCTTGGGACCTTATGAGCAGCGGTGTGTCGGTGATACTCAGCATCTGCAGCTGGATTGTGGTGGTGCTTTACTTAGTATTTATCCTCATCGACTATGACAAAATGTCCCGCGCTTGCCATCTCATGGTGCCCAAGCGCTATCGCAAGAGCGCGTTCAAGGTGTTTAACGATGTGGAGACAAGTATGAACCACTATTTCCGCGGGCAGGCACTCATCGCATTCATCGTCGGGGTGCTTTTCAGCATCGGGTTCCTTATTGTGGGGCTTCCGATGGCTGTGGTGTTCGGTTTGTTCATCGGATTGCTCAACATGGTGCCATATTTGCAACTCGTGTCAATTCCCATCGCCGCAATCCTCTGCATTGTGCAGTCGGTGAGCACCGGAACCGATTTCTGGATGCTTTTGCTCGGCTTAATCGCTGTGTATTGCGTAGTGCAGGCGATTCAAGACCTCTATCTCACTCCACGCATCATGGGAAAATACATGGGGCTTAATCCCGCCATCATTTTCCTCTCTTTGTCGATTTGGGGCTCTCTCCTCGGATTTATCGGACTCATAATTGCACTGCCGCTCACATCGCTCATAATCTCATATTACGACCGATATGTCATTCACCGCGATGGTGCCGAAACAGGACCGGAGCCGGAATCACACTCTCCTGCCGAGTAGTGTGGCGGAAGTGGAGTCGAGGATTTCCACCTCAACAAAGTCGCCGGCTTTTATCCCTTCGCCTGCCGGGAACACCACCATCTTGTTCTGCCCGGTGCGTCCGCACATATCTTCCTTGCTACGCTTGGAATATCCCTCTACAAGCACTGTGAAGCGCTTGCCGATGTCGCGGCGGTTGCTCTCAAGCGACAGTGTGTTCTGCAACGCTATCATTCGGTTGAGTCGCTCGATTTTCACCTCTTCCGCTACGTTGTCGGGCAAGAATTTCGACGCGTAAGTGCCGGGGCGCTCGGAATACTTAAACATGAACGCGGCATCGAAGCCCACTTCGCGCATCAGCGACAATGTCTCCAGGAAATCTTCTTCGCTCTCGCCGTGGAACCCGGTGAACATATCGGTGGTGATGGCGCAATCGGGAATCCGCTTGCGGATGGCTGCCACTCGCTCGAGATACCACTCGCGGGTGTATTTGCGGTTCATCGCCTTGAGCACGCTGTTGCTGCCGCTCTGCACCGGAAGGTGGATGTGGTGGCAGATATTGGGGCGCGAGGCTATCATGTCGATAATCCTGTCGCTCATGTCCTTGGGGTGCGATGTGGTGAAGCGCACCACCATTCCTTCGGCGGCATCGGCTACCATCCCGAGGAGTGCGGCAAAATCCACCTCATTTCCCTCAGCGTCCTTGTAGAGATAGGAATTTACATTCTGTCCAAGAAGTGTTACCTCCTTGAACCCTTTCGCGCGCAAGTCGGCGAGTTCGTTGAGGATGCTCTTCGGCTCGCGACTGCGTTCCCTGCCGCGGGTGTAAGGCACGATGCAATAGCTGCAAAAATTGTTGCAGCCGCGCATGATGCTGATAAATCCGCCTATCTTGTTGTGTCCGAGGCGCGAAGGTATCACATCGCGATAGGTCTCGGTGGTCGATAATTCAATATCTATCGCCTTCTCCCCTGCCTCTACTGCTGCGATGAGGTTGGGCAGTTGAAGATATGCATCGGGACCGGCTACGAGGTCAACATCATACTCGTTGATGAGCACATCCTTGATTCGCTCTGCCATACACCCTATCACGCCCACGATTAGCCCGCCGCGCTTCTTGCGCTTGAGGATTGAGAGTTGCTGCAGGCGCGAGAAGATTTTTTGCTCGGCATTGTCGCGTATCGAGCAGGTGTTGAGAAACACTGCGTCGGCGGTTTCTACCGTTTCAGCCACGCCATAGCCTGCCATCTTCATCACCGAGGCTACAACCTCGCTGTCAGCTACATTCATCTGGCATCCGTATGTCTCTATGAACAGATGCTTGTTAAACTCTTCGTTGGGCATTGTCAACGATGCAATATCTATTTTTTCCATATCTTTCTTTTTCGTTTTGGTGTGCAAAGTTACAAAAAGAGGCAGATTTATGCAACCCGACACATTTTATTTGCATAAACAATGCCGATTTTGTAACTTTGCATCAACAAAAACCCTCGAACAATGAACGACGCTACTGCACATGCACTCATCACCAATCCGGTGCAGATATTTTTTATCGTGCTGGTGATTATCTTGTTTGCGCCGTTGATTTTCAAGAGGCTCAAAATTCCCCACATCGTGGGGCTGATTGCCGCAGGCGTGGCTGTCGGTCCGTGGGGCTTCAACATCCTTGAGCGCGATTCCAGTTTTGAAATTTTCGGGCAGGTGGGTCTGCTCTACCTTATGTTTCTGGTGGGGCTTGAGATAGATATGTTCAATCTCAAGCGCAATATGCGGCGCGGCATGATTTTCGGTATCTACACCCTTTTCATCCCGGTGATTGTGGGAATGATGGCGTCGGTGTATATCCTCCATGTCGATTGGAGCACTTCGGTGCTGCTCGCCTCTATGTACGCGTCCCACACCCTTATCGCCTATTCGGTGATTACGCGCTACGAAATCACCAAGTCGCCGGCGGCGATTATCTCGGTGGTCGGCACCATTATCGCGGTGTTTGGCGCCTTGATTGCGCTTGCTGTGGGCGTGGGGTTGCAAGGCTCCGAAATCAATGCCGCCTATTTTGTCCGACTCATCGTGCTCCTTGCCATCTATATCGCCGCGGTGCTCTATGCCTATCCGCGCATCACTCGCTGGTTTTTCAAACGCTACACCGACGGCGTCACCCAGTTTGTCTATATCCTCGCAATGGCGTTCCTTGCGTCGTGGCTTGCGCAGGCGATTGGGCTGGAACCGGTGCTCGGCGCGTTCTTTGCCGGAATAGTGCTGAATCGTTACGTTCCGTCGGCTTCAACCCTCATGGGGCGACTCGAGTTTGTTGGCAACGCGCTGTTCATCCCCTATTTCCTCATCGGTGTGGGTATGCTCATCAATATCCGCGCGCTCTCCAACCTCGGCACCATCTGGGTTACCCTGAATATGATTGCGGTGGCTCTCATCTCGAAGTGGCTCGCCGCCTGGGCTGCTCAAAAAACCTACAAAATGAACAGCGCACAGCGCAACCTCATGTTTGGTCTTTCCAGCGCCCACACTGCCGTGGCTCTCGCCGTGGTGATGATTGGATACAACATCACCCTCCCCGACGGCTCTCACCTGCTCGATGAGAGTATCCTCAACGGCACTATCGTCATGATTCTCGTAACCTGCGTCATTTCGTCTATTGTTACCGAACATGCCGCCGCGCAGATTAAAATGGACCTCGACATCGATTCCGAGACGCAAACCCCGGTGCCCGAATTCAACGACAAGATGCTCATCACCGTGAGCAACCCCATAACCACCCCCGGACTTGTCGAACTCGCAATTCTCATGTGCGGAAAAGCGCGCAAAGACAACCTGTTCGCTCTGCATGTCCGCAACGACGACTCCGCCAATGCCGCTATGGTGGCACAAAACACTCTCGCTTTGGCGCAAAAAGCCGCCGCTGCAGCCGACCGCGCTATCACTCCCATCGAGCGCTTCGACCTCAATGTCGTTACCGGCATTCTCAACGCAGCCAAGGAGCGTAACATCTCCGATATTATCCTCGGCCTCCACCAGCGCTCAACAGCCCTCGACTCTTTCTTCGGAAACAAACTCGAGCAGCTCCTCATCAACACCAACAAGATGATTTCCATCTCGCGTTGCTTCATTCCGCTCAACACCATCACCCGAATCATTGTATGCGTCCCCGACAAGGCACAGTTTGAAACCGGATTCCGTGAGTGGGTGATGCGCGTGGGCAATCTTGCCAAGCAAATCGGTTGCCGAGTGATTTTCTGCTGCGTCCACTACACCAAAACTCCCATCCTCGCCGCCCTCCACAGCGCCGGAATCGAGGTGAGATGCGAATTTAGAATCCTCGACACCTGGAGCGACTATGTGATGATTGCCAATAAGGTGCTCGACGACGACCTCCTCGTTATGATTGGCGCTCGCCGCACATCTATCTCCTTCGACAGCGAAATGGACAATATGCCCGGCATACTCAGCAAATATTTCAACCACAACAATCTTCTCGTAATATTCCCCGAGCAATTTGGCGCGGAGGAGAACACCCAAGTTACCTTCATCGACCCTTCGATGAGCGATGTGAACATTTCCCCTTCGGGTTTCCTCCTCCACATCCGTGGCTGGTACAAGTGGCTTAAAGTGATGAAAAAACGGCTCACCCACCGCCACAACCACCGCGACCCGGACATAGAACTCTAACAAAGGCATTCCTTTTTCACCCCACCTATGATCGAATCACGAATCATCCTGCCGACACCGATTCTACGCCCCTTTGTGCACCACTATTGGATTCTCGAATCAGACACACCCATGTCGCAAATGATTTTGCCCATGGGCTGCATGAAGTGGATTCTGCACCGCAAAAAGCCGTTCACCGTCAACGGACTTATTACCCCCGATGCCTCGGTGTGCGGGCAATACGAGAGAGCGATTCACACCGTGAGCAGCGGCGATATGGAGATGATTGGCGTATTTTTCCACCCCTACAGCGCCGGCTTCGCCCTCGACATCCCTTGCAACGAATTTCTCGAAGCAAACATCGATTTCGACTCACTCGGCGACCACAAAATGCTTTCGCTCCGCGACCGTGTGCTCAACGCGCCCACATCAATCGACGCCATCGCAATAATAGAGCAACACCTCATCGACCGCCTCGCAATGAGCGGCAACCTCCCCTATCTCAACCGGTTAGCCGCCGTGTTTAGCCATATAGCGCAGAATCCCGACACCCATATCGACACACTCGCCTCAATCGCCTGCCTCAGCGAACGCCAATTCAGGCGCGTATTCACATCCCACGTCGGCATCACACCCAAGCAATCGCTTCGCATCAGGCGACTCGCACTCGCAACCGGATACCTCATGAAAAACGGAACCCAAAGCCTCATCAAAAACGAAACCGACAGCCCAATCAAAAACGGAACCGGAATAGTGCGCAACCTGCCCCCACAATACGGCTTCACCGACCTGAGCCACCTCAACCACGAATTCCACGAATTCATCGGCATGTCCCCCACCGAATTCCTCCGCCACCTCAACGCCCTCAAGCAGCGCGGCGCCCTCCAAGCCTACCGCTCCTACCACGACGACCCCTAACCCCCACCCCATCACCCCATCACCCCAGGAGGCGGGGCGAGGCTATACTACACAAAAAAGTCAGAGGAATGATTGCTCACCCCTCCTTCTGCAACGAATCGGTAGTCATTAGCTACGGAATCGTTGCCTCAAAGGTACAAATTATTCTCAATCATCCAAAATAATCAATCAAATTTTAAAGCCAAGGCACTCCATATTCCTCAAAATCATCAGAAAATAATGTGTCTTGAGGTGGTGTTAAATTCATTTTGGCAAGTTTGTCGATATAACTTTGACGAATGAATTTATCCTCGATTTCAATTCTCCTTGCTTTGCTCATTGCCAATGAAGAATCTTCGATTTCGAGTCCAAGGTATTTTCTGCCAAGCAAATTTGCAGCGATTCCGGTTGTGCCACTACCGCTAAACGGGTCGAGAATCCATGCGTTGCTTTTTGTGCTTGCAAGGATGATTCGGGCAAGGAGTGCGAGTGGTTTCTGTGTGGGATGTTTCCCACACGACTTCTCCCAACGAGCAATCGCCGGAATCTGCCACACATCGGTCATTTGCTTGCCGCCATTGATGCTTTTCATGAGCGGATAGTTGAAATAATGGGCTACTTTAGCCGATTTCCGAGCCCAAATAATGAACTCGGTGCTATGGGTGAAATATCGGCAGGAAATGTTTGGCGGTGGGTTTGTTTTTGCCCAGGTAATGACATTTAAAATCTTAAATCCCAGTTTTAGCAACTGCTGTTGAACACTGAATATATTATGGTGTGTTCCCGAGATCCAGATTGTGGCATCTTCTTTCATGTGGTCTCGGCACGCCGAAATCCAATTGTAGTTGAATGTGTCCATTTCCTCTGGCGACAATGGCTTATCCCAGTCGCCTTTATCGACACAGACAATTTCCCCGCTTTGGCAACTTATTCCACCACTTGAAAGGAAATAAGGTGGATCGGCAAAAACCATGTCAAAGCCAAACTTAAACTTTGACAATGTCTCTACACAATCACCTTGGATGATAGTGAAGTCTTTGTTGCTTGATTTATAATATGAAGGAATCATAAATGTTTAATCTCTTGTATAAAATCCTGAATGTCAGTAAGATTGTAAATCCTGGGGATTATATGATATGCCTCTTGCAATTTATTCTTGGCGCTCCTCCATCCAATTCCGTCTGTAATCCACACAAATTCAAATCCCGGCACAGAGTTGATTTTCGGTGCAATATCGGAATATGAGCGAGCAACTTCATTGAGTTTTGATCCGCCACCGCTATAGAAATTTACCTCTATCAGAAATTTGGTTTTGGTTGTCTCTATCACAAAATCGAAACGCTTCTCATCATCCCCTAAGACAGCCGATATCTCATCCCATTCATTCGAGTACACTTCTTTACGGAATTTGATATTATTATTTGTGAGTAGTGTTGCCACATAATTCTCCATAATGTGTCCGCTTCTGTTTTTGCGGGCATTGGTGTCAAGCCCGGTTTCGATACCGAACACATAATCCACCAAATTGGCAATCTTTCTTTGCTTGAAAACTTCCTCCAATCCGGTGCATTTTAGATACTCCATGATGCCGTTTACAGAAGAAAAGTAGGTGTCGAGAGGGACACATTTACCTTGAGCATTAAGCACTTTTTTACTCGATCCCCTTATCGCTATAAGAATATCCATTACCTCGAAGGCTGTTTTATCCCTATTCCAAATCGTTTCTACAGCCTTGCGCATATCACTTGCTCCAATCAAGCTGTTAAGGATATGAAGGCTGAGCTTAATGTCATCGACATTTTGACCGATTTTGCCAAAATCACAAAAGAAATCGAGTGTTTGATTGGTCTCTTGAAGTTGCGAAATAAAGTTGTTAAAGTCTTTCATAACCGGTTGTGTTAAACGAAATTACGGACGAGGATTTCGGTGAGTTTTCCGCGCTTGGCGGGATTTGAATTGATGCTCCTTGAGGCAAGCACTCTCACGATGTCGTAATTGCGATACAACACATCAAAGAAGCCGTCATTTCCATTCTCACCTTTGCAATCCGAATTGCTGAGCATGAAACTAAAGCCGGCAGAGGTGATGGTGTCGCAATAATTTTTCAGTCTCACTTGCTCCAAGTCGTTAAATCCATCTTTGCTATACTCTTTGAACGCCGAGGTGTCGCTCAATGGGCGATATGGCGGGTCGAAATAGAAAAGAGTGTTGCCGGAGGCATATTCGATGGTGCTCTCAAAATCGCCATTAAGTATTTCAACGCCCTGCAGCAATTCACTGTCCTTCATTATGGTGTCGGGGTCGCATATCGTCGGGTTGACATAGCGGCCAAAAGGCACATTAAACATGCCGCTCTTGTTCACGCGATAAAGTCCGTTGAAACATGTGCGGTTCAGGAATATGAAATTGGTCGAATTTTCTACATCATCGAGTTCCTTTGTGTTATATTTTTCTCGCACCGATAAGAAAAAAGCCTTCCTGTCATCGTCATTATTCAATGAATAATATTCACCTTCGATGTTTTTCAGCGACTCCACAAGTTGCCGCGGATTGTCTCTCACTGTCCTATAGCAGGTGATTAAGTCGGAGTTGATATCGTTAATCACAGCCTTCGTAATACAAGGGAAACGCTGTAGCATGTGGAAAAGCATTGCACCGCCACCTACAAACGGCTCGATGTAAGTTACATCATTCCACGCATTGAAATCATTCGGCAACCGAAATTCCAATTGCTCGATAAGTTGACTTTTCCCACCCACCCATTTTATAAATGGTTTGCATTTTGCCATATTCTTATGTTTTGTATAGTCAGCCACACCGGAGTGTGGTTGTTCGATTGATTACTATGCAAATGTAAATATTTTATTTCCATTTTGGAAACTATTTTCTTGAAAAGTGATAATAGATAGAAGTGATTTTGCGCTTTTGATGAAATATATTGCATCCCGATAAATCTCCGCCTCTTGATGCTGTTCCCGCTTTGCGGTAATTCCTCCATACTCCACAGCACGCCACTCACCCATGCGATAGCCGTCTGTGGCACAGTCACCGAGGCGTGGAATCCATGACGGCACTTACGAAGTTGTGCCGGGGTTCAGTGCCGGGGTCATTACATTATATATATGGAATTCGTGCCTTAGGTACGCTCCTGTAGCATAGTGGCGAAGCATCGGAGCGCTGTGGCGTTGGGATAGGAATTGGGTTTGCGCGGCGCTTAATTGTTGTTATGCCCAAAGATTCTGGTGCCCAACTTGCGTTTGTATAGAGATTCTCGCTCAATAGCTTGGTCTTGCAATATTTTGATTGGAAGGGTCTCAAGGATGCACCATTGAAAGTATTTTTCGGCATATTTAGGGTCGGATTCGAGACATTTTATTAACTCCACGTCGCCTCCATGCCCTGTTTTGGCGTATTCGCTCCATCTTCCCCATATACCTTTTGTGTTGTAGGTGGAACCAACATATTGCTTGCCATTGCTCTTGTCGAGAATCAAGTAAATACAGTTGCAACTTTCCAGTCTCAATTTCCATTCGGGATTGTTGCTGTTGATAACTGCCTTTAATTGCGCGTAGTTCAACACCACATCTTCATATCTTACAAATACAGGCAAGTTGTTATCTATCAATCCTCGGTCTATGCGGATCACCGGCATTTCATTGTAGTGCTGCAACCATTGAACGGGGTTATTCCAATCGATTATAACCCTTTCTTTGAGCAACTCAAAACCGGATATTTCCTGAATGTCAAACCTTGCATATTCATCGTCATTAGGCTCCACATTCGTTGGAATAATACCGTTGTTTTTGTAAACCCCAATGAATCTTGACGAGGTGCTTTCCTCACCTATGAACGAAACAAGATAATCCACGTTCTTGAACTTTTTCACGAGTTGTTCACTTTGGTAAGTCATAAAGGCGTCGTTCTCATATAGATATATGTCATAGAGCGACATTTCATAGCTTTTTCCTCCAATAATCTTCTCTTTGCGTGAGTCTTTGTGCCGGATGAGCCGGATTCGCGTAACATCAGCTTTGTCAAACTCTTCATTTCTCCCTTTTAGCAGCTCTTGAATGGTTGCGATATAATCTTTTCTTTCCATAATAATGTGATTTGGTTTGTTGCTATCTCCAATTAAATTCTACTCCCAAGGTCTCCAGTCCATGATATTTCCATGGTTCTTGATCGAAATTTGGTGTGTATTTCGACATAAGCACCTTTTCTTCATGTTCTTCATTGGTGTCGTGCCACCCATTGAAGTCTCGGAACTTTTGGTTCATATCCTCAGTCTCGAAATTCGGGTCCAGTTGAAAGTAAACAGTTCCGATGCGAGTGAGACGCATGTCGGTCCTACCAACACAATCCTCAAGTGATAGACAATGATTATCGAGCACAAAACAATATTTCATCTCCTCCTGCTCACAATAGGGAAAATATCCCAGTGCCAACTCCGTCTCACCGTATTCCTTCTTAATCTCTATAACATCACCGACAAAGATATGTTCGCCATTGCTGTCAACATAATTGGTATCCGCGCCTGCATACAGGAAACGGCAAGCATACCCCGTTCTTGTGCATTTCTTATCAAAGAGACCATCAACGACATCTTTGCTGTGGTCTTCGGCGTATTTATCCTCCTCCCTCCACACATATAAATCGTCTGCAAAGAAGAAGAAATCACCAAAATCCGCATAACCGAATTTGCCGTTTTCCTCGACATATCTTATTCTGATTTTTGGCATACAGCTTGGTTTTTCGCCATAACATAGTGCCTGATGAAACACTTCGCACAGGTATTTCAAGCGAGTGCTTGTAATTACTGTTGAAGGTGTGATTTTTAATCTTTTGTCCATAGTGGTCATATTTTGAGTTATATTTACTTCGTTGATTTTAGGCTGCGATAGCAGAATTTCACCCCACTGTCAAACTCGTTTATCGTATCCATATACTATTGCGTAATATTTACACCACAAAAGTACGGATAATTTTTGAATACACCAAATTATTTGCGTAGAATTTACGCAATATATCAACACAATTTTGGCGGAGGGCGTTGTACATTCGCTAATTAGGCATAATAGGGTCCAATAAGCGTTGTTTTTTGGCAAAGATAGTGCACGGCGATGCCGGGCGCGTGCAGATTGCGCCGAATTTGGAAAATTCACCTAATTTGGATGCGTTTTTGGGGCTCAGCGGAAATCTAGTGGGGATAAGCATAAATCATTGCTAAACGAAATAA
>JBJEKB010000102.1:0-3947 GCA_051878395.1 Muribaculaceae bacterium | reverse complement strand
GATGCAGCTGCCCGAGAATTGCATGATGTCTTGGATAATCCCCTCCACCACCACGTTGGGGTTGGCGGGGCGGTTGAGCAGGCGCATAGTGCGGTCGAGCGCGCTGTCGAGTTTGAGGATATTGTTATCCACCTTGCGAAGCGCCTCCACCACCTTGGGGTTGCCGAGGAAAGTGCTGTTGCTGAGCACCGACACTTTGGCTTGCGGGTAGTGGCGGTCGCGGAGCATTATCGTGTCGTGGATTATCTCCTTGAATTGCGGGTGAATTGTGGGTTCGCCGTTGCCCGAGAAAGTAATCACATCGAGTGGTTCCCCCTTTTCGCTCATCTCCTTGAGGCGAGCCGCGAGGTGGCGCTTCACGCTTTCTCTCGATGGGAGACCCTGTTTCCCTTGTCCCTGGGCGTTGTATCCTGCCTCGCAGTAGAGGCAGTCAAACGAGCACACCTTGCCGTCGATAGGGGAGAGGTTCACCCCGAGAGATGAGCCGAGTCGGCGGCTGTGTATCGGTCCGAAAACCGTTTCGTGAAATAGTATTGTTACCATATCGTGTTAGAAAAACTTTGCAAAATTCACCAGAATATTCGAGATATGCAAACAATTTATATAAAATAGGTGTATATTTGCATATCGAAACTCTTTTTGCGATGGCAATAACCGACAAAATATCCCGATTTCTCGGCACTGCCGGCGACAGCGCCGAGCGGCGACAATTCGAGCGGCTACGCGCGGCGATAGTCGATGGACGCTTGTTTATCGCGGGCGCCAATCGGAGCGAGATAGCCGCCGCTACCGGGCTAAGCCGGTCGGCAGTGGAGATTCTCATCCGCGAGCACGCCGGCTGCTCGGTCAACGAGTATATCAACCGCCTGCGGGTGGAATATTCGGCGGCGCTGCTTGTGGAGCATCCCGAGTGGAGCGTAGAGGCGGTTGCAGAGACCTCGGGCTATCGCAACCGCGGCACCTATTATGCCAATTTTGAGAAAATCTATGGTGTAACCCCCACCCGCTACCGCCATGATTATGCCATGCGAAACGCCCGAGAGAATGTTCCGACTAACTTTTTTGCCAAATTAACAAAATGTTTTAAAATGTTTATCGGGCTGGCATTTTTCATCGGTTTTTGGCAATAATCGGAGCGTACAATCCCCTTAAATCAATAAAAAATCGTGTTATTTTCAAAAAATCGTAAAAAAAACTCCTCGAAAGTTTGGAAAAATCGAAAATCTTAGACATATTTGCACGTTATTCTTAGGCGGGGTTAATACAAATTGTTAAAATCTGCGCAAAAGAATATTAAATTTAACAAATGTAGAACAACATAATTTTTTTATTTACCAAATCAGTACTCTTATGAAGAAAAAATGTGCATTATTAACAGCTCTTTTTCTCGCCTGTGGTACTCCGTCGTTCTCGAGCTTCACAGCTGTAGCTCAAACGCAACAAACCGCAGCAGGTAAAGTAACTGGAACTGTGACTGACTCTAAAGGCGAACCGCTTATTGGAGCCACTGTGCAAGTGAAAAACTCGAAGGTCGGTACTGCAACCGACATCGACGGTCGTTTTTCTCTTAATGCGAAACCGGGTGATGTTCTCGTAGTTTCATACGTAGGACAGCAACCCAAGACTGTAAAAGTAACCGCCGGCGTTATGAACATCACACTTGATGCCAACGCCACTGTCCTCGACGATGTAGTCGTTACCGCCCTCGGTATCAAGAAGGACAAAAAATCGCTCGGTTATGCGATTGACGAAATCGACAGCGAAGAATTGATGCGTAACAAATCAACCAACGCCATCAACTCGCTCTCCGGTAAAATCGCCGGTGTTTCTATCACTCAATCTTCGGGTGCCGCAGGTGCCGGCTCGCAAATCATCCTCCGTGGTGGTACATCGGGTTCTGAAAACCGCGACAACCAACCTCTTTTCGTTGTAGATGGTATCATCTATGATAACTCGTCTTCGGTAGGCGGTAACTCGGCATTCGATGGCTCGATGGCATCTGCTACAACAACTTCCAACCGTGTAATGGACATCAACCCCGAGGATATCGAGAGCATGTCGGTGCTTAAAGGCCCCGCCGCTTCGGCTCTTTATGGTTCTCGTGCTGCCAATGGTGTTGTCCTCATCACAACTAAGAAAGGTAAAGAAGGTACTGTAGAAGTGAACTTGAACGCCAAGTATGTTACTTCTTGGGCAAGGTCGCTGCCTGATACCCAGAACCAGTATGTTCGCGGATATTATGATGACCGTGAAAATGAGGCTGGAGAATTTGTTCATGAATATAAAGATGACAGCTATAATTCTTGGGGTCGTCCTTATGAAGACGGTGAAAAGTCATACGATAATATTGGTGATTTCTTCCAAACTGGTGGAATTTGGGATACCAACTTGAGTGTGTCTGGTGGTAGCAAGGATGGTAACTTCTTCCTCTCCGGTTCATTCTACGACCAAGACGGTATCGTTCCAACAACAGGTTACACCAAGACTACTTTCCGTTTCAACGGTGAGCAAAAATGGAAAATGTTAACCTTTGGCGCAAACGTAGCATACAGCGAGGCACGCACAACCAAGACTCTTACCGGTGCTGCTCTTTATGGCTCACAAGGTACAGGTGCACTTTATGCCGTATATAACTGGTCTCCTTATGATGATATGAAGCACTACCTCAACGAGGATGGCACACGTTACCGTATGTTTGGTAATTTGCTTCAACCTTGGGAAGAACGCGACAACCCATATTGGATTGTAAACAAGAATAGTATGACAGATAAGACCAAACGCTTCACAGGTAACTTCAGCGTTAAGGCTGATATCACCGATTGGTGGTGGGTTGCTTACCGCATGGGCATTGATACTTATCGTATGACAGCTTCAAACCGCATTGCTCCTAACGGTGCTATTAAGAAAGACTGGCAGAATGGTTTCATGAGTGATAATACTTCTGAATATGACTATCTGTCAACTAACTTGATGACCAACTTCAACAAGCAGTTTGGCGACTTCAACTTCAACCTCATGCTTGGTACTTCAACCGACAAGACTTCACGCAAGTATGATTATCTCCGTGCTTACAACTTCTCAACTCCTGGCTTCTTCTCTTATGAGACAGCTCCGGACGATTACAAGTCATTCGTTCACAATAGTTCAGAGAAACGCCTCGTATCGGTATTCGGTGAGTTCCGCGGCGACTGGAAGAACACAGTGTTCTTGACAGTTACAGGTCGTAACGACTGGACTTCTACACTTCCTGTAGAAAACCGTTCATACTTCTATCCTTCGTTCAGCGGTGCTATCGTCTTCACAGAATTCCTTCCTGAGCTCGACTGGTTGAGCTTCGGTAAAATCCGTGCAAGCTGGGCTGAAGTAGGTAAAGACACCAACCCATACGAAACCAACACTTACTTGTGGCCTGTAGGTACTTACCTCAATGGTGTAGTAGGTCTCGGTAATACTTGGACTCGTGGTAACCCGGCATTGAAACCCGAAAAGACACGTTCTACCGAAATCGGTCTTGAAATGCGTTTCTTTGACAACCGCTTGAAATTTGACTACGCTTACTATACCAACGACTCATTCAACCAGATTCTTTCGCCCCGCGGTCCTCAATCTACCGGTTACATCTTCTGCTCATTCAATGCAGGTAATGTATATAACAAAGGTATGGAGTTGACTATCAGCGGTACACCTATCAAGACAAGAGACTTCACTTGGGAAAGCGGTATCAACCTCTACGGCAACCGCGGTACAATGGATGGACTTCTCCCAGGTATGGATATCATGTATGTAACCGATGTACAGTATTCAGGCGCGAAGGCTGCATCTTATTCAGGTGGAGACTTTATGGCAATCTCCGGTAGTGTATGGCAACGCGTTAATATAGTTCCGGACGAAACACTCAAGGCTTCAAACCCGGATAAATACGCACAGCAAGTTGAACAAGCCTCTAA
>JBJEKB010000101.1:0-3950 GCA_051878395.1 Muribaculaceae bacterium | reverse complement strand
CTGTGGTTTCTCTCGCTGTTGGCTTCCCTCTCGATGCCGAATCTCAGCCAACGTCCGACCGTCTTCCGGTTGGTCATCTTCTTCACATCGAGGAGTATGTCGATTACACTTCCGAGGACATTGATAATTGCTATGCCTATAAAGAAAGTCTCCCCGAGAGTGCCAAATTCATTTCCGAGAACAATAAAGAGACTCTTGCTCAGGTGTTTACCGATGTTAGATACCCCGAAAACAATAATACAATTTTCTCGGATATTTATTATCGATTTATCGAGGAAAAAGGATTCAAATTCCCTAAATGATAAAACAATCCCGGGAGTGTGCAAGACATTCCCGGGATTAATATTGAATTATTATTTTCTCAATTCCATTTCAATAGCCGCAAGGTCGTCTTGGATTTGTTTCTCCACCGAAATGCGGCCTTCGATGGTTTTGCAGGCATGGAGCACGGTGGCATGGGTTCGCTGCAACTTGCGTCCAATCATCGGAGTTGACAATTTGGTGAATTTCTTTGCGAGATACATCACCACTTCGCGAGCATCCGAGATTTCGCGTTTTCTTGTTTTTCCGTAGATTAAATCCGATTCTATTCCGTAATGTGCGCTCACTACTTCTGCGATATACTCAAAAGTAATGGCTTTCTTGGAAATTTTCACCGCATTCGAGATTACTACTCGTGCAATGTCGATTGAAATTTTCTGGTTGAGATATGTTGCTCGAGTAATCAACGAGAGGATGATGCCTTCGAGTTCGCGAACACTGTCAGTAACATTCTCCGCAATAAAGTCGAGCACATCAGCCGGGATGTCAAGACCTTCTTCTTTAGCGCGTTTTTCCACCACTGTGCGTCTCAAAGCATAGTCGGGGGCAGACAACTCGGCGGTTACACCCCATTTGAATCGCGACATCAATCGAGGCATAAATCCGTCAAGGTCGGCAGGACGGCAGTCGCTCGACAAGATAAGTTGCTTCTTGTTTTGGTGCAAGTTGTTGAAAATGTGATAGAAGGTGTTCTGCGTTTGTGCCTTACCCGAAAGTTCCTGAATATCGTCCATGATAAGGACATCGACACTCTGGTAGAAATTTATAAAGTCGTTAATCTTGTTTTGAGTAACGGCAGAAGTGTATTGGCTTTCAAATTCACGCGCAGTGAGGTATAGAACTCTGCAAGAAGGATTGCTCTCCTTGATTTTAATTCCAATTGCTTGAATAAGGTGAGTTTTTCCGGCGCCTACAGGTCCGAAAATAAGAAGCGGATTAAATGTTTTGCAATCGGGCTTTGTGGCAATAGCTTCGCCAATGCTTAAAGCGAGTTTGTTGCTGTTGCTTTCGCAATAGTTTCCAAAAGTGTATCTTGAATTGAGTCGAGGGTCGATGTCGGGGTATTGTTGCTTGACGCGATTATTAATAAACGCGCTGTCTTTGGGCTGCATAACCTCGATGGTGCTGTCGGTTTGGTTGTTAATACATTCATAAGAATAAAACAAACCGATATTGCCACCATACACCTTTCCAAGCACCTTGCTTAAAAGAGGAAGGTAGGTCGCCTCAATTTTCTCAACGAAGAATGAAGACGGTACATGCAATGTGAGCTTCTTGCCATCAAATCCCAGCGACTTGATGGGCAGAAACCAAGTGTTGTACTGTTCTTCAGGAATGTTGTCTCTAATGATTTTGAGACAGTTATCCCATAATTCTACATGGTTAGAGTTCATAATTCAATCAAAATACACTGCTTAATTCTACTTCTTATTTCATTACAAAATTGAGGATAATTTTGTAGGAAAACAAATGAAGAAAAATTTGGAAATTTAGAACAAATTTTAATGTACTATTAATCACCCGATTAAGGCTGTTGTTAAGATTTTGTGTATTTAGGTTCCCCTAAAATTGTTATATCGCTTGATTTAAGCACTTTATATTTTTTGAATTCTTTTTTACAGAATAATTGGACTTACCGATGTGCCCAAAATAAACCACGCTAAGCCATAATGCAATTATCTTTGAGAAAAATTTGCGATATTGTTATTTAGAATTAATCTAAACAACAATATCGCACTTTCATTTTGTCGATTAGAATAGTTTGAAGTTGACATACTTCTTTGGATTGCGCTTCAGGTCGATGAGCAGAGAATCTACATTACCCAGAGTGGTGTCCAAATGATTGTATAAAGTCTTGTCATTCAGCAACAAACCTATTGTTGACTCATTCGAGTTTAATTGGTCGGTAGCAGTCTTCAGATTGCCTGCAGTGGCGTTTACACTACCCATAATCGAGTCGATAGGCATCTCTTTCAATGTAGTTGATACTTCTTTCAAATCTCCTGAGATGCTAATGAGATTCTTTGAAATTTCTTCGACATTTCCCATCGTTGATGGCACTGTGCCACTCATCATTTTAATCAGTGCGACAGTGGTTTGTTCCAAGTTTTGACTAATCTTGTCGAGACGACTGATTGAGGTGTTGAGCGCGGGATTGTTTACGAGCACATTTACACCCGACACGATGCTGTCGATTTTGGGCAGTAGTTCAGAAAGTGCAGGCATTAGAGTGTTGCCCACTGCATCCATAATTCCCAATTGAGTTTTTGAAGGAATTTCGTCACCCGATGTGTAAAACTCATTGTTCTGAGACAATAATAGTTGGATAGAAGCAGTGCCGAGCATATCTGCACCAACTGCAGCCACAGTGCCCTTGGGTAATTTAATATTATTGTCGAGGCTGAACTCCACAACTATTTCACCGTTTTTTTCATAATCATATCCAATCTCTCGAACCAACCCCACTTGGAACCCGTTGATTGTTACCGGCGCAGAAACGGCAAGTCCCATTACATTGGTATATCTTGCGACATAATAATTTGAAGGCTTGAACACATTCACACCTTTCAGGAACTCGATTCCCACGAATAACACTACTAAACTTATTAACACTACAAGTCCAATGGTAAGTTCTTTAGAAAATATTTTTTTCATATTTAATTCTATTTAATGTGGTTACTATTCTTTAGTTTTAATTATGTATGCTTTTTTGAATTTTTTCTTTACTGTTTTTAGAGTCTTGTTTGCTTCTTTCAAACTGGTGGTTTTGCCGTATGTGTAGATGTATTTGCCATCCGAGGCGGTACATTCTACAGGCTTCAAACCTTTAAATTTCTTGCTTCCCACCGGCAACATTGTGTCGCTGCTAAATAAGAAAATTTTATAATACTCCTGCCCTACTGTTTCTACCAACGATTCTTCGGGTTCTGCGGTTGATTCTTCGGCGGTTGCAGTAGCCGGCGTTTTAGTATCATCCGCCTTGCCGGTTGAGATTTTTGACTTGTATGATAAAATGGCATTATATATGGATGTTGCCATTTTACGCTGTCCGCTCTCGGAAACAAGAAATTTTTCCGACTCAGGGTTGCAGATAAAATCAAGTTCGATGAGCACTGCCGGCATCGAAGTGTGGGCTAAGACCCAGAATCCTGCCTGACGCACACCTTTATTATATCTGTTGGCTACCGACACAATTTCTTTCTGAACCAAAGATGCAAATGATATACTTTGCTCCATGTGCTTACTTTGGCTCATCTCAAAGATTATATATGATTCGGAAGAATTGGGGTCAAAACCCATATACTTTGCCGAATAGTCGTCTTCCAATTCAATCACCGAGTTTTCACGCATCGCAACTTCGAGGTTTTCATCGGTTTTGTGCAATCCAAGCGTGTAGGTAGATGCACCACGTATTGTCTTTCTGTTTTTTGCCCTTTTTGCGAGCGAATTTACATGAATAGAGATGAAAAGGTCGCCATTTGTCTTGTTTGCGATGTCGCAGCGGTCTTGGAGTGAGAGAAAGATGTCTTTGTCTCGAGTTAAAACAACTTTGATTCCCTTCTCATTTCCGAGCATATCTCTCACTTTTTTGGCTACAGCGAGATTGATATTTTTCTCTAATGATTTGA
>JBJEKB010000100.1:0-18265 GCA_051878395.1 Muribaculaceae bacterium | reverse complement strand
ACCGATGTGGTAGCGGAGGAGAACATGGTCGAATGTCCCCGGGTAGATACTCATGGAGGTGTAGCCGAACAGCCCGATTCTGCTGTAAAACAGTCTGTCGACTGCCGAAGCCGCCCGTGCGAAAACGTAGAGCTTCCGGAGCGTGTCCGGGTCCTTCCAGCTGCCCATGACAATTTCGGCGTGGAGTCCCAGCCTCCTGACTGGCCCGGCAATCATGGACGCGGAGACATAGGAGCCTGTGCTTTCCCGTCTGCCGCCGGCCTCCTCCAGGGGAAACCCCCAGAAAATCATGGGCAGGCCGCGCAGCTCCTTAATGGCAGACATCACAATATTGCACTCAACCCAGGACGTGAGCACCAGAATTGCGCCGCAGAGATCGCTTCGCAGAATTCTGCGCGCAGCCTGGATCGCCTGGGCGTCCGTTGTGGCCACCTCCCCCTCGCACAGATCAATCTGCCCACAGGGACGGAGCGCCCGTTTGATATCCTCCACGATGCATGCGGCATTGCTGTCCATATAGTCAGCATGGCCCAGCCAGATCATTCCAACCCGCTTCAATGCGATAACCTCCCATATCCGGATTTCCTGTTTTTTATGATTTCTTTTTGAAATAGTAGTCGAGAACATCGCGTGCGGCGATAAACGAACTCTGGCGCGAGCCGAGCACGAGCTGTTCTTTGGCTTTGAGCATATCCTCGATTACCGGGTCGTTGTAGAAATTGGCTTTGAGTTGGTCGTTGATCGACTCATACATCCAATATTTCTCCTGCTCGTGGCGTTTGCGCTCGAAATATCCGCTTTTCTTCACCGCATCGAAATAGCGGTCGATCATCTGCCACACTTCATCGATTCCTATTTCAAAATAGCCCGAATAGGTGAGCACCTCGGGGGCTATGCCGCTCGGTGGGAGCGGGAAAAGGTGGAGGGCATTGCGGAACTCGGCTTGTGCGAGTTTGGCGCGGTCGATGTTGTCGCCATCGGCTTTGTTGATAACGATGCCGTCTGCCATTTCCATGATACCGCGCTTGATGCCTTGCAGCTCATCGCCGGTGCCGGCGAGTTGGATGAGCAGGAAGAAATCGACCATCGAGTGGACCGCGGTTTCGCTTTGTCCCACACCAACGGTTTCTACAAAAATATTGTCGTAGCCTGCAGCCTCGCAGAGCACAATGGTTTCGCGCGTTTTACGAGCCACACCGCCGAGCGAGCCTGCCGATGGGGAAGGACGGATGAAAGCGTCGGGATGAACCGATAGTTTTTCCATGCGAGTCTTGTCGCCGAGAATACTGCCCTTGGTGCGCTCGCTGCTCGGGTCGATGGCAAGCACGGCGAGTTTTCCTCCGCGCTTGAGCACATGGAGTCCAAACACATCGATAGAGGTGCTTTTCCCGGCACCCGGCACGCCGGTGATGCCTATGCGCCGCGAGTTTCCGGTGTAGGGGAGGCATTTTTCGATTACTTCCTGTGCCAAAGCCTGATGCTCGGGAATGCTACTCTCCACAAGCGTAACCGCCTTGCTGAGAATTGTTACATTCCCTTTGAGGATGCCCTCGACATACTCCTGAACCGAGAGGATGCGGCGGCGAGCCTTCGGCTTGAAATAGGGATTGACACTTGGTGGCTGTGCTATACCGCTGTTGACATTCAACCCGGTGTATTGCTCATCATTTTCGGGGTGTTCCATATTGTTTAGTTTTCGTGATATTTTTATTTAATTTCGCCCACGCATCTCACTGTGATGCAGCGCGATGCGGGAGCGTTGGTGTATATTTTTATTTCGGTGTCGAGCCATGCGTCGGTGATGGCTGCGACATTGGCTTCTATTTCAACAACTGCCGACGCTCCTTTGTTTATGGTGGAGATGTCGGAGGTGGCTTTTAGGGCGGGGGAGAATGTGGCGATGCTGCGAATCTCCAGCGGCTTCTCTCCGGTGTTGGTGAGCACCAACTGCCGGCGAGTTGGCGAGCCGGAGCGCGCGAGAGTGCCGAAATCGACATGGCGCAACGACAGCCCCACTCTCGCGGCGAGCGCCGGCGATAGTGTGTCGGGGGCATCGACAATCACCGCCGAAGCCTCGAGGAAGTCGGCAAGCCGTCTTCCCGATTGGGTGGTGGCGATTGAGATTGAGTCGCAAGTGAGACCCCACGCATCCTTTTTGGAGGTGTCGTATTTCAAGACAATGCTCACTTGGTCGCCCGGAGGCACTATCGAGGGCACCGGAACCGCGGTGATGTGAGGAGGGAGCGCGGGGAATGCCACCGAAACGGTGTCGGTAGAGGCATTGTAGCCATCGAGAGTAACGGCTTGCGTTTTCCCCTTGTCGATTTGCCCGAAAATGGCGGTGCGGTGCTTGAAACGGAGCGCGGCTACCGATTCGGGGTAGCGCGACATCGCTGTGGCTTCGCTTGCGACAACCTTGCCGCGCACGGTCATAACGAGCCTATTGCGCGAGGGGAGAAAAGTGGCGTATGCCTTCTTCTCAAATTTCCCGGGGCGTCCCGAGGGGTTGTATTGCACCTCGATAACCGCCGTGTCGCCGTTGTGGATTGGGGTGCGGACAAATCGAGTGGCGGTGCATCCACAAGTGGTGCGCACCTGCTCGATTGAGATGTCGTTGCCGGTGTGGTTGACAAAGCGGAAAGCCGCTTCCACCTTGCCATCGCTTTCGAGAATGGTGGAGAAATCGCACACCGAGTCGATTTGCTCAATTTCGGCAAATGCGCTCATGCAGCAAAGCATTGATATGGCGGCGACACCCACTCTCATGGCTTATTTTTTACCCGGAATAGTTACTCCGATGATATATAGAATCACTTTTTTCTCTTTGCCGTTGGTGTTCACGCGAATATCCTTCTTAAATGCGCCGGTGCGGCCGAGAGGCTGGTATTCCACCTTGATGATTCCGGTATCACCGGGGGCGATGGGGCGCTTGGGGTATTCGGGGCGGGTGCATCCACAGGAAGGGACGGCATCGATGATGAGCAGCGGCTTGTTGCCGGTGTTGGTGAACTTAAATTCGCATTTCACCGGACCCGCGGTCTCGTTGATATATCCGAAATCGTGCTCCTTCTTTTCAAACGAAGCCTCGGCATAGCCTTTGGCAGCCTGAGTTGCGAATGCAAGCAAGATGAATGTAGCGAGAATGAATATTTTCTTCATTTTTCAACCTGTTAGAATTAAACTATTTGCCGATTTTGAACGCTATTTCTTTGAAATAGAACAGGCGGTGGTTGTTGTCGGTGTCGATGAGGTCGAGTTTGCCATCGGGTTGCACATCGTTAATCACAGCCTCAAATTCGGTCTTGTCGGGGAGGATGAAAGTGTGGGGATTTCCATCCTTGCGGTATAGATTGTCGAGATAGCGCTTGTGGATTTCGGCGCGCGACTTGCCACCGAGCAGCACCTCGCCATTTACAATCTCGGATTGGGTAGCGGTAATCACCTCATCGCCCACCTCGTGGAGCAAGTCGTCGAGCGGCAGCTCGTGTCCGAGGATTTGCGCGAGCGAAATCGGGTTGGGGGCATCGGAGCGGAACACCGTCTGGTTTACGTTGATGCCAATGCCGATGATGGTGCGGTCGATGGAATTGCCCGATAGCGAGTGCTCGATGAGCATTCCACACAACTTGCTGTCTCCGTGGTAGATATCGTTGCTCCACTTGATAGAGATGCCCGGCACATAGCGCGACAGCACATCCACCACAGCAAGGCTTACAGCCTCGGAGATGGCAAACTGCTCTGCCGGAGCCACTTTAATGCCTTTGACAATGGCAGTGAACGAGATGTTTTTCCCCGGTTCCGACTCCCATTTGTTGCCACGCTGACCGCGACCCGCAGTTTGGTTGTAGGTGGCGATAACAGTGCCCGATGGGAGCAGTGCTCCCACCTTGGCAGCGTAGGTGTTGGTCGATTCTGTTTCCTTAAGGATGATAAATTTTGCTTTAGCCATCGCTTATTCTTCGGGGAAATTGAGAGTCATGGTGCGCGACAAGTCATCGTTCACCTTAATATCCACCTCCACAGTGTCGTAGGGGAGGAGTTCCTTGATTCTCTCGGGCCATTCGATGAGGCAAATAGCGCCAGAGTCGAAATAGTCCTCCACGCCGATGTCCTCGGCTTCCTCGAGTTTCTCGAGGCGATAGCAATCGAAGTGGTAGATGAGTTCGGCGGTAGTGTCGCTGCGGTATTCGTTAATGATAGAGAACGAAGGCGAATTGGTGATGTCGTCTTCAACGCCGAGAGCCTCGCACAGCGCCTTGATAAATGTGGTCTTTCCGGCGCCCATTTCGCCGTTGAATGCAAAAACGGTGTAGTCGCCCATAAGTTCTACAAAAGAGTGTGCTGCCTCGGGGAGGGCTTCAAGATTTTTTATTTCAATCTGTTTCATAACATCATTAATTGTTGTGCGGCACCTGAAAGGTTAAAAAGCGTGGCGAAAAGCCGCCCGGAGATGCCGAAGGAGTTGCCAAACAGGGTGCCGCAGTACAAGTAGGGCAAATCCACGACATACATGGCAAAAATACAAATAAAACACGAGATTAGCGCCACCAATAAGCAAATATTTTTGCAAGCATGGAATTGGGGGCTATTTTGCGGTCATGGTGATGATTGGAATCATGATTTCCTCCATCGAAATGCCGCCATGCTGGAATGTGTCGTTATAGTACTGCACGTAGTAGTTGTAGTTGTTGGGGTAGGCGAAAAAATCGTGGCTGTAGGCAAAAATGTAGGTTGAGGAGAGGTTTGGTGCCGGGAGCCCGAAATCTTTCGGGTTCTTGATTTCATAGACCTGCTTCTGGTTGTAGCTGAGATTCTTCCCCACCTTGTAGCGGAGGTTGGTGTTGGTGTTTTTGTCGCCGATAACCTTGATGGGATTATCCACCTTGATTGTGCCGTGGTCGGTAGTGAGCACCACACGGAAGCCTTTTTCCGAAATGCGCTTGAAGATGTCGATCGCGGCGGAATGACGAAACCACGACTCGGTGAGCGAGCGGTAAGCGGCGTCGGAATGGGCGAGTTCTCGAATCATCTTCGACTCGGTGCGAGCGTGGGAAAGCATATCCACGAAGTTGATAACGAGCACATTGAGGTCGTTGTTCTCGAGACGCGAGAAATTCTGGAGAAGTTTCTCGCCGGCAGCGCTGTCGTTGAGCTTGTTGTAGGAGAATCGGTATTTTTTGCGGTAGCGCTGAATGATAGTGTTGATGAGCGGCTCCTCGTTGATGTTTTTCCCCTCTTCCTCGTCTTCATCAATCCAGAGGTCGGGGAATTGGCGGCTGATGTCGATAGGCATCAGTCCGGAGAAGATTGCGTTGCGCGCATATTGTGTCGCGGTGGGGAGGATGCTGCAATAGAGGTCGTCCTCATCGATTGTGAAATATTCCGAGAGAATTGGCTTCACCACACGCCACTGGTCGAGACGGAAATTGTCGATAACCACAAGGAACACCTTCTCGCCATTGTCGAGGAGCGGAAACACCTTCTTTTTCATCACCTCGTGGCTGAGCATCGGGTGCTCGTCGCTCTTCATCCACGACTCGTAGTTGCGGCGGATGAATTTTGCAAACTCGTTGTTTGCCTCCGACTTCTGCATTCGCAGCAAATCGTCCATATTTGTCTCGGTGGCAGCGAGTTCGAGTTCCCAGAACACGATTTTGCGATAAAGTTCATACCAATCGTCGATAGAAGCGGCATTGTTGATGAGCATACCAATCTTGCTAAACTCCTGCCGGTAGTCCATCGTCGCTTTTTGCGAAACGAGCGAGGTGGAGTGGAGATTCTTCTTTATTGAAAGGAGAATCTGGTTGGGGTTGAGCGGCTTGATGAGGTAATCGGAGATTTTGTTGCCGATAGCCTGATTCATGATGTCCTCCTCCTCGCTTTTGGTAATCATAATCACCGGCACATCGGGCTGAGTTTGCTTGATTTCGGCAAGCGTTTCAAGTCCGCTGATACCGGGCATATTTTCGTCGAGGATAATAAGGTCGTAGTGGCGCGATGCGGCACGGTCGAGGGCGTCGCGACCGTTTGACACGGTTTCGACCTCGTAGCCTTTAGCCTTAAGAAACATGATGTGCGGTTTCAGAAGGTCTATTTCGTCATCTGCCCATAGAATAAGTTCTCCATTCATAATTGTTCCGTATTTTCGTCGGTTACCTCTGCTTCCGGCTCATCGACGGGTGTGTCGGCGGGTGCTTCCTCCTCGGCTGCCGGGGTGTCGCCCGTGTCGCCGGTTTCGAGCACCGCATCTTCGGTTTTTTCAACCGAGAGCGAGTCGAGATAGTTGAAATACTCCTCAAACGAGCGTCCCTCCTTGAGCAGGAGGTCGAAATTATACACGCTAATCATCACCGGCTTCACGCTCTTGGGGATGTTGAGTTCGCGGTCGGCTTCAAACACCTTGATATAGTGGTTGAGTTCGTCGAAATTGGCAAAGCCCTTTATGATGAGAAGTCCGAGAGGACCGAAAGTCATAGTTTCGAGGTCGAAATCTTTCACGACAAACGAGGTGAAGTTGTGTCGCGCAACATCAAACAGCAGTTGGTTGGAAGAGATGCTGTCGGTGTTGAACATGAGGATGTAGAGTTGCGGCTTGTCTTTGGAATCCTCAAACGGTGTGAGTTCGCGGTCGAGAGCCATTTGAGTGGTGTCGTTTGTGAGACGGGTGCTCCAAATCATGCCGCGCACATTGCTGCTGCCGCCCTGTGGCTTGCGACCCTGTTGCAACTGTCGCATGATAGCCGATGCGGTGGGAGTAATGTCGGTATCGGGGTATCTTTCGAGCAATTCTTTGAGAGTGGTTTTGAATTGGTCGTAGTTTTTCTCTGTAACGTAGGAGAGAGCGTCGATAAACATAAACTTCGGCATGATTTTCGAGAGCGGGTATCGACGCATCATCTCGGCATACGCCTCGTGCACCTCGGAATTGCGGTTGTTGAGGTAGGCATCGTAGGCAGCCTCGTACATCCTTTCCTGGTTTTCCTCCATGCCCTTGAGATTCTCGAGATAGTTGGGGTCTTGCATAGCGAGTCCATATTTCGAGTCGGCAAAGTCGCGGAGGATGAGTTGTCGATACTGCTCGGCATCGGCAGGCTTGCCCATGCGCATGTACATGAGATACATGTTGTGGTAGGCGTCGAGGCGGTAGATGTTGTCGGGGTATTCGCTCTCGAGGCGGTTGAATTGCGCAATCGCAGCAGGGAAATCCTCGAGTTTGTCCTTGAGAATCACGCCCATATTGAAAATACCCTCTTGGATAATGTCGCGGCACACCGAGCGCTCGTCGTCGGTCTTGGGGATTTGAGCGAGGTAGTATTCGACAAAATGCGGGTCGGAGAGTTTTTTCTCCTCCTCGGCAGATTTTTTCTCCTCCTCGGAAAGGGGTTCGCCGTTTTCGCCGGTAGCCTCCTCGCTGTCGTCGGAGTTCGCCTCCTCGAGAGCGAAAGTAGCCTTGTTGCGTCGGCGCCAGTCATCTTCAAGTTTGCGATTACCCCACGCCTTGGCGAAAGCCGTCTTACCGGCATTTTTGGTGGCGGTGTTATAGAAATACCAACTGTTGTCGGTGTTCATTTGGAACTCCTTCGGGGCATTGTCGCCGTTGCCGACATTGTTTCCCGCCGCCCTTTGCTCGGCAAGATATGCTTCGCGAGCCGCTTCTTCAGCCTCCTTCTTCTCGCGCTCCACAAGTTCATCGACGAGCCTTTGCGCCACCTTCTTCTGCTCCTCGGGCGACAGCATCGAGAGGCGCAGCAACGAGTCTTGGAGGGTTACATTTTGGGCATACACGGCAAGTTCGTCGAGCACATCCGAGCGCTTCTTGAGCAGGGAATAGTTGGGGTATTCCTCGTTGAGCATACTCACAGCCTCTGCGTAGCAAGGCTGAGCGTCGGCATAGTTGCGCATATCGAAATAGAGCGAACCGAGAGTGATTTGGCAAATCGCCTTTTCGATGCCGTTGCGGGTGCTTTTCTCCACGCCAAGACGATAATTGGCAATCGCATTGGTGGTGTCGGAGCGGGAGAGGTAGAGATTGCCGATTGCGTAGTAGATTTGGTCGAGATACTCCTTGTTGCGGTCGTATCGGGTCATTCGTTTGAGGGCGTTAACCTCCGATTTGATGTCGGTGCCCGCAAACACCTCGCTTTGGCGGATTCGCGCATTGAATTTGGTGCGGTATTTTGCATTGTGCGAGCCGCTCACATGGGCATAGGCGCGATAGGCTTTGTCTTTCTGCCCGGCATCGGCATAAAGTTGCCCCAAGAGGAAGTAGAGGCGGTCTTTCTGCCCGCCCTTTGCGCGACGAACCGCGCTTTCGAGATAGGGGATAGCCTTTTCCCCCTCCTTGGTCTTGACAAAATAGGAGGTGGCGGCGAGGTCGTACTCCTCGCGCAGGCGTTTCGAGGTGAGTTCAGCCGGCTTGATGCGGGAGATGATATTGTCAGCCTCGTTATACCACCCCTCGGCGCAGTAGCAACGCGCCTCCCAGAGTTTGGCGGAAGTAACGAGGTCGGGCATCCAGGTGAAATGCCGTGTAATGTAGTGGAAAGTAGCCGCAGCCCCGAGGAAGTCCCCTTTCATGTATTGCGCTTTCGCCATCAGGAACCAGGCGTTGTGCAAGAAGGGGTTGTATTCGTCGCGCTTGAGATATTCGCGGTATTTCGGGTCGCGCATCTTCCCGGCATTCTTTTTCGGGCGTTTCTTTATCGAGTGGAGCTGGATAGCCTTCTGCATTTTCTCGATAGTGCGGTCGAAAGACGCCGATGGTTGCGGAGCCTTGGGGTTGGCGTATGCTTCGGCAGGGTGGATGTAGAGCGTCGATGTGAAATCGTCATCGTAGTCGTTCTCGAGAGTCTTTATCTGCTCCTTGTAATGCTCGTCGCCATTGAAATACACGTTGTAGCGTGTTGTGAACGATTGGTAGAAGCGCGACATGGCGGTGTTTTTCTTGGTGCTACACGACGAAGCGAGCAGCAAAGAAGCCACCAGCGAGAGATATAGCAGATATGTGAGTCGCGTTTTCCTACCCATAACATTATTTAAACGTATCAGACTAACTATTATTGTGGCTTGCCGACGCGGTTTTGCGGCGATGGCGGCTAATGGCGACAGTCATCCTCGCAATGCAATACACGGCGATGAGCACAATCACGATGGTGCTCGAGGCGGGCACATTGAGGGCGTAGGCGATAAACAGTCCACAAATCGAGCACACCACACTCACCACCACGCTCGCCGCCATGATGCGGTTGAAGCGCGAAGTGAAGAGTTCGGCAACCATCTGTGGCATAGTGATTAACGACATGAGGAGCATTATTCCGATTAGCCGTATCGTGAGCACGATGCAGAGAGCCACAAGCACCGTCATCAGGCAGTTGATAGCGGTAACCGGGGCGTGCTGAGTGCGCATAAAGTCGCTGTCGAAGGCGCAGGCGATGATTCTGTGGTAAAGCAGCGCCATGGCGGTGATGAGCACAACGGCATAGATTGCAAATGCGGTGATGTCGGTAGAGGTGATTGTGAGGATGTTGCCAAAGAGGAACGAAGTGAGTTCGGGCACATATCCCGGCGAAAGGAAAATGAAAAGTGTGCCGACAGCCATACCGAGAGCCCACACCACAGCGATAGCGGAGTCTTCGCGAATTTTGCCGCGCGCCGACACCAGTTCCACGCCGAGAGCCGAAGTCACGGCAAACACCGCCGCCATCGCAATCGGATTCATGCCGAGATAGTATCCCAGCCCGAGTCCGCCGAAGCAGGCATGGGTGATTCCACCTGAGATAAACACCATTCGTCGAGCCACGATGTAGGTGCCCACAATCGCCGAAGCGATGCTCACGAGAAGTACGCCAACAATAGCGTTTTGAAAAAATGTATATTCAAAAATTTCCATGCTATATTTTGCAGTCGCACAAAGATAGGGAAAATCTCTGTGATTTTGGCTCAAAAAAGACAAATAATGTATTTTTGTGCAATGAAAGGGAGCCGGGAGGAGGCTGTGAGACTGAAAAACGGCTGATTCCTTATATATAATATATGTGTAGAATGGCGGTGAGAAAAATGGGATAATTAATATGTTAAAACGGGCGGATTCTTTAACATTTATTGTTAAATATTAGTTTTGCATGTAAAAAAACGGTCGGATTTCTTTCAATATCGGAAAAAGGTGAGTACATTTGCACTTGTATATATAGCACTATTTGTTGTTTCAATAGGTCGTATATGATTTAGAATTGTAATTGAGTGATTGATTATGCTTTTAGGTCGTATAATGATTATTTTCTATGGGATTCACTTATTAAGCCACTAAGCCTAAAGATTAGCGGATTGACGAGTAACCGCCGGAAAAAGCCTTGGAACCACGCATAATGTATATCTACGAAACAATTATTATTAATTATAAACCCAAATGTAAAATTAAAAAGTACTCTTGCATGAAGAACATTTGTTTACAGATGAATCGAAAGATGTGGGTATCGCTTTTGATGGCGTTATTCATTTCTCTTCCTGCTTTAGCGCAGAAAATTGCCGTACAAGGTACGGTTGTTGATGAGACCGGCGAGCCTCTTATCGGGGCGAGTGTTATCCAAAAAGGTACCACAGCCGGAACTGCCACCGATTTTGATGGTGTATTCCATCTCCAGGTGGATCCTCAGTCTATTCTCGTGGTAACTTATGTAGGCTATCAGCCACAAGAAGTTGCCGTGAAGGGACAGACTTCGTTGAAAATCGTTATGAAAGAGGCCGGCATCAAGCTCGATGAGGTTGTTGCCATCGGTTATGGTGTTGTGAAGAAAAACGACGCCACCGGTTCGGTCGCAGTAGTAAAACCCGACGACATTGAAGCCGGTATCGCTACTTCAACCCAAGACCTCCTCGTAGGTGCAAGCCCCGGTGTTGTTGTAACAAGCAATGGTGGTGATCCTACAGGTAACGCTACAATCCGTATCCGTGGTGGTAGCTCACTTTCAGCCAACAACAACCCTCTTATCGTTGTTGACGGTGTGCCTATGACCGACCAATCGGGTGCAGGTGGCACAAACGCCCTCACAATGATTAACCCCCAGAACATCGAGACAATGACCATTCTTAAGGATGCTTCGGCAACCGCCATCTACGGTTCGCGCGCATCTAACGGTGTAATCCTTATTACTACCAAGAAAGGTCAAAAAGGTCGTCCTCAAGTTAACTTCGCAGCCAACTTCCACGTAAACACTGCCCGCAACACTCTCAACATGATGAACGGCGCAGAGTTTGCCGATGTTGTTAGAAACAAAATCGGTACAGAGGCAGCAATTTCGGGTCTTGGCACAGCCGACACCGACTGGCAGAAAGAAGTGCTCCGCACATCATTCTCTCACGACTACAGCCTCAGTGTAGGTGGTACAGCAGGTTGCCTTCCTTATCGTATCAACGCTTCATTCACCGACAACCAAGGTATCTTGAAGACTTCGGGTATGCAACGTACAACTGTAGGTTTCAACCTCAATCCTAAGTTCTTCGACAACCACCTCACAGTTTCGGTTAATGTAAACGGTTCTTACGTTAAGAGCAAAACAGCCGACACAGGTGCAGTGGGTGCAGCAGTTGCTTTCAACCCGACACTTCCTGTTCGCACAGCTTACAAGACCAACGGCAACACAGGTCTTACAATGTTCAACGGCTACACCAACATTACTCTTTCTTCGGGTGGCCTTGAACTCCAAGCTTCTCAAAACCCGTTGCAAATGCTCGAGGATGTTAACAATGACAACGAAGTGTGGTCTTCGACAGGTAATATCCAACTCGACTACTCACTCCACTTCCTCCCCGAACTTCACTTCAACCTCAACCTCGGTTATCAAGTGTCGAAGAACGAAGCATTGAGCACCACAGCCGAGAACTCAGTTCAAGCATGGAGCAACAACAGCCTTATCAAGATGGGCGCATACGGTGCCGGCACATACTACAAATGGTATGAACTCCAACGCAACACCCTTCTCGATTTCTATATCAACTATCGCAAAGAATTTGAGGCTATCAAGTCTAACGTAGATGCAACAGTAGGTTACTCTTGGCAACGCTTCTCTTATCTCGGCCATAGCAACACCTACCTCGGAACACTCGGTTTCAACAACTACACTTATGCCGACGGCGCATACAACCTCGTTCGCAACGAAGGCGCTGCCGTAGGTTCCGATGGTCAATCTTGGAACGTAGGCGATCCTGTCCTCAACGCTCCTATGAGCCGCTGGAGCAATCCTCTCCAACTTATCTCATTCTTCGGTCGTTTGAACTACACATTCGACAACACTTACCTCCTCACCTTCACACTCCGCGACGATGCTACATCTCGCTTCCACAAAGACAACCGTTGGGGTCTCTTCCCATCAGTAGCTCTCGGATGGAAGATTTCCAACATGAGCTTCATGGAAAATGCTCGCAGCGTGATGAACGAGTTTAAGCTCCGTCTCGGTTGGGGTGTTACAGGTCAACAAGATATCGGTGCATACTTCCCCTACATGGCAACATACACCTCTTCTACATCGCAAGGCTTCCAATACTATATGAACGGTCAATGGATCAACCCGTTGTATCCGCAAGCCTACGACGAGAACATCAAGTGGGAGGAAACAACAACATGGAACGCCGGATTCGACCTCGCATTCCTCAGCAACCGCTTCACTTTGAACTTCGACTGGTATCTCCGCAAGACCAAAGACCTCCTTGCTTGGACACCTGTTGCAGGTATGAACACCGCCAACTACATGAACCGCAACATCGGTTCTCTCCGCAACGTGGGTATCGAGGCTACTGTAGGTGCTAAACCTATCGTAACTAAGGACTTCACATGGAACACTTCTGTTAACGTAGCATGGAACCGCAACAAGATTACAGCGCTCACCGGCGACGCCGAAACATCTCAAATCTCGGCACGCGATGTTCCATCAGGAACAGGTGGTACACTCCAATGGCACCTCGTAGGCGAGCCTGCTTACTCATTCCGTGTATATCAACAAGTGTATGACGCAGCCGGCAACCCGCTCGAAGGTCAGTATGTAGATCAAAACGCCGACGGTGTAATCGATGACAAAGACCTCATCCTTTACCACTCACCCGATCCAAAGGTAACCCTTACTTGGAACAACAACTTCAACTTCAAGAACTGGGACCTCGGCATTTCACTCCGCGCCAACATCGGCAACTACGTTTATAACTCACCGCGTTATTCTCGCACTCGCCTCGATGGTGTATCGGGCTACATGCTCAGCAACCTCATGCGTGATGACTATATCTTCACAACTACCGATAGCCACTTGAACCTCAGTGACTACTTCGTAGAAAACGCAAGCTTCATCCGTTGCGACAACATCACTCTCGGTTACACATTCCCGAGCCTTCTTAACAATAATCTCAAACTCCGCCTCTTCGGTGCAGTTCAGAACTTATTCGTTATCACCAAGTACAAAGGTATTGATCCCGAGGTTTACTCAGGTATCGACAACAACGTTTACCCACGTCCAATCACTTGCACACTTGGTTTAGTTGCTACTTTCTAATCTCTAAAAGTTAAAGTAAATGAAGACATTAAATAAAATATTCCTTTCACTTGGTGTAGTGGCTGCTACTCTTTCGTTAGGCTCTTGCGTAGGCGACCTCGACTTGCTTCCTACCGATCCCAACACTACAACCAGCGCTAATTTTGCCGAAGATCCCGAAAGATACATGGACGAAACCATGGCGGGTGTTTATCAGCAGTTTACCGTTCACGGTGCCAACAACAATGCATCGGTAAGCGGCTTCGACGGTGGTATGTCAACATTCCAATGTTCTGCATTCATCCTCGAAGAACTCAACTCCGACGAGGCTACATGGCTCCCTAACGATGCCGACTACGGTACATTCCAATATGGTATCGTTCCTGCCAACAACCGTGTTATCCTCGGTACTTATTCTCGTTTCACCATCTGCGTGTCGATGTGCAACAGCTTCATCCAAACTGTTAAGGCAGGTTATTTCAACCTCACTACCGATGCGCTCCGCGCCAAAGCCGATGAGTATATGCGTCAATGCCGCGTGCTCCGTGCCGGTGCCTACTTCTATCTCGTTGACTGCTTCGGTAATGTTCCCTACGCCGACGAAAACGTGCTCATGGGTTCTATCGCACCGCAACTCAAGCGTGCCGAAGTGTTTGAGAAAGTAGTTGCCGACCTCGAGGCTGTTTCTGCCGAATATGGCAACAACACTTCTGTTGAATATGGTCAAGTGGGCAAAGACGTTGCCGACGCTCTCCTTGTTAAATACTACCTCAATGCCGAGGTGTATAGCGGCAAGGCTGAATGGAGCAAATGCGCTGCCAAGGCAGAAGAAATCATCGCCCGCCACAAGGGTGCCGGTTTCCAAAACTCAGGTCTCTGCGTTGACTACAGCCAACTCTTTGGTGCCAACAACGATCAATACTGCGGTGGCGGTTCAAGCCCCATCAACGAGATTATCTGGTGCATCCCTCAACACGCTACATATTGTACTTCTTGGGCAAACACCACATTCATGATCGACGCATGGATTGGCGAACCTAAAGATGGTGCTGCTTGGGAATGCCGCAAGTCTTGGTACAACGCCGGCGACGCTTGGAAATGTATGGCTGCACGCCGTCAGTTCGTTGAGAAATTCGACTGGAACGACGACTTCTCAGTTTCTCCCGACAAACGTACTCGCTTCTGGTGTACAGCTGCCAATGGCTTCGACATCAACAACGATGTTCTCGACCAAGACCACTTTGGCGCTAACGGCTTCCTCGCTGTTAAATACACCAACTGGAACTTCGACGCCGACGGCAATATCGACACCGAAAACTCTCCTGCCGCTACAACTCAGGTGGGTGGCGACTACGCTGTAATCCGTCTCGCTGAAATTTACCTTTCTGCTGCCGAGGCTATCCTCAACGGTGGTGGCGACAAGGGTAAGGCTCTTGAATATGTAAACTATATCCGCGAACGCGCAGGTCTTCCCGCTTGGGGCGCCGGTGATCTCACCGCCGTTTCTCTCCAAGACGAACGTTGCCGCGAGCTCTACACCGAATGCACTCGTCGTAGCGACCTTATCCGTTACGGTAAATGGATTTCGGGCTACACTTGGAACTGGAAGAACCACGTGAAAGGTGGAGCTGACTTCAATAGCAATTTCACTCTTTACCCATTGCCAAGCAGCACAGTTGAACTTGCTCACTACGAACAAAACACAGGCTATTAATTTAATTACAAGGTAAAACAATGAAAAAATTAGCATTATTTTTCGCTTGTGCGGCTGCATTGGTAGGCTTTACCAGTTGTGAGGATGATAAAGACCCTGTTTATCAGCAGCCTACTAAATTTGTCCTCAACACACCCGCACTTCAAGATCAATATCTCGAACTTACCGAGGACGGTACTTTCGAACTCTCTTGCAGCCAGCCCGATTACGGCTATGCCGCTGTCGTTAACTATAGCGCAGAAGTTTCTCTCACCGAGGATTTCGCTGCTTGCAAAGAAATCACTTCCAAAGGTACAGGCACAACTGCTAAAATGACTTTCAGCAGCGCCGACCTCGCTCTCGCTCTGTGCGAGCTCCATGGATTTGTCGATGAGGCTACTTATCAAGAACTCGATGCCGAAAAGGTTTATTTCCGTGCCGTAGCACGTCTCACCGGTGTTGAATCTTCTGAAATCCGCTCAAATGTGGTTTCTCTCAACAAGGTGAAACTCTACTTCGCCGTTCCGACTCCCGACTACATCTGGGTTATCGGTGGTGCAAGTGCATTCGGTGGCTGGACCGAGCCTAAAGAGGATAATGCTGCCGCTCTCGCAGGCGCTCGCCTCTTCGAGCCTCAAAACGCTATCGGTAGCAAGGTTTACTCCAACACATTCGATATCCCTGCAGGCGACGTTACATTCCGTCTCTATGTTCACCTTACAGGTTGGGACGGTGGCGACTCTTGGGGTTACAAAGTGGATGACGAAGCAACTGTTGTTGAAATGGTTGATGGTTCTTACACTTCTCCTCTCGTTAACGGTAAAGGTTCGTTCACATTTGCAGGATGGCAAGGTGGAGAAATGACAATCACTGCCGACTTCTCTTCTTCAACACCTTCTATCACAGTAACTGCAGGTAGCGCAGCACCGGTTGTAGCCCAATACATGTATGTAGTAGGCAACAACGCAGGTTGGGCAGCTCCCGATGAAGCCAGCGCAGATGTATATGAGGCATGGCGCATCGCCGACCGTGATGAGTCTGGCATTTACACCGGCACATTCACTTTCGAAGAAGGTTGTGAGTCTTGCACCAACGGATGGTATTTCCGCATCTATCCCGCCCTTGCAGGCTGGGGCTCTACTCCCTACGCAGCATCGGCCGACGGTAGCAATGTTGAAACCGCTCTCGACACTCCGATGCCTTGTGTAACCGGTGAAGGTTGCTTCTTGGTTAGCCCATTGGCACCCGGTAAGTACACTTTGACTTTGGATACCAACAACAATACTGTTAAAGTAACCACTGCCGAATAAAATTAATATTAAGACGATTTGGCGGTGAAACCCGCCGCCAAACCGCCTTTAAGAATAGTCAAATCTAAAAAATATTATATCAATAATATGAAGAAATTCGCTTTAATGACCGTGATGGGTCTCTGCTTAGGCTTCGCTGCTTGCGACGACTATGAAGAACCAAATCCGGCTCCACAACAGAACGAACAAGAAGCAATCTTCGAGGTGGGTGGTGTTGCTGCTACTCCCAACGCTGCGCAAATCGACCTCAACGCTCTCGTAGCCGAGGAAGGTCTTGCAAAAGTGCTCACCGTTGATGCCGCCAACGTGCCCGAAGGTTATGAATTGAACATGGTAATGGAATTTGCCAAAGACGCCGAATTTGCAAGCGTTGTTGAAATTCCTACTACCGTTGTTGAAAACGAAGTATTCGTTGACGCTGCAACTCTCAACGACACTTATAAATCGGTAACTAAAGACCCCGCTGCAGCTCAAGTTTCAGTTCGCTTTGCAGGTTATCTTGTAAAAGACAAGAGCAAAGTGCGCATCGGTGATGCCAATGATTATTTCGGTCCTTTCACTCTCACAGTTCTTCCTGTTACTCCCGAAAAGACTGTTGAAGCAGCTTACACTCTCCAACACTCTGTCGATGGCACTACTTGGGTGGATGTTCCTTTCAACCACTCTGCAGCAAGTCCTTACGACGACCCCGAGTTCAAACTCTCAATGGAAGTAACTTCCGATATGCTCGGTGCCAATGGCATGTACTGGCAAATTAAGTCGGCAAGCGGCAAAATCTACAACGTAGCTGCCGAAAACCAAACTGTTAACAATGGTAGCCTCGTAGAAGGTGGCGTTGCCGGTTTGTCTAAGCTCGAAGGTCCTATCCAATTCACAATCAACATGTGGGATCTCACATATTCTTATGTGCTTGCTAATCCTTATGTATATTTGGTTGGTAACCCCAATGGCTGGAATCCTGCCGAGAGCGACATCACTCTCTATTCTGCTAAGTGCGACAACGTCTTCACAGGTGTTGTAGCCCTCGAAGCAGGCAACTACTTCCGCTTCTTCAAGAGCCTCGGTAGCTGGGATTCTCCGCAAGTAGGTGCTAAAGAAAATGATGGCGACAATGTTGAAGTTATCCTTACCGACGGTGTATTCACCAGTCCTTGCTACAACGGTAAAGGCTGCTGGTTTACCAACGAAGCAGGTAACTACCGCATGACTCTCGACCTCAACAACATGACATTCAAGATGGAGTTGATTCCCGATGATCCTGCCAACTACACTTATCTCTACATCGTGGGTAACCTCAACGGTTGGAGCCAGGACATCGAAGCCGACGGCGCTAAGAACGGTGAAATGGTTTGCAAGAACGGCAGCGGTATCTACGAAGGCACATTCGACTTCCCCGCAGCAGGTGCCGACAACCCGCTTTCTTACTTCCGCTTCTACACTCAACTCGGCGAATGGAGTAGCAACTGCATCGGTGCTGCCGATGTTGATGCCGACATCGAACTTGAATTTGAAGACGGTGTTGCAATGTGGCTCCTCTCTACTACTTCAGAGAAGAACTTCATCATCCCTGCCGGCAAGTACAAAGTAGTTGTTGACACCAACGAGATGATTCTCTCGTTGACTCAAGTTACAGAATAATCTATCATAATAACTATTCTCTCCAAGGGCGGCATTTAGGTGCCGCCCTTTTTGGGGTAACTATTCAGCTATCCGAAAGCATTACATAACTGCTATTGAAAAGCCATCAT
>JBJEKB010000099.1:0-18313 GCA_051878395.1 Muribaculaceae bacterium | reverse complement strand
AGATAACACTATATTCATGATTACGCCCCCGCCAACCGGAAATATCCGCTGTCCCTTAAAAACAGCAATTCTACCAAACTGCAAATCCACAAATCAAAACGGTCGTTGGCGAAGCTTCATCGAATAAGTGTTAAGGTGAGGTTAAAAAGCGGGAATTGTCGCAAAATGCAAATTTAAGGAGTACAGCGCACTAATTTTGCACCATCGTCCCTTGCCGCAGCCTGCAGCCAAGCACCACTGCCCATAGTGCGCCGGAGCGAAGATGGCAAGATGCGGACATTTCTGCCACCCCGGTAGCTGGTGTGAGGCCGTCAAACGAAATTTTTTGTGGGACCATGGTGGCTCCATTATTGGGAATGGGCGTCTGCCACCAGCCTGCCCGCGCTGCTGCCCTGGGGCACAAAAAATTATGGAGGCTCTGAAAGAACCTCCATTGCGCTTCAAGATGGACTTGAACCAACGACCCCCTGATTAACAGTCAGGTGCTCTAACCGACTGAGCTATTGAAGCAGTGAAACCGGCGTCTCTTCCGATTTGCGTTTGCAAAATTAGTACGATTTTTTGAATTGTGCAACATTACGAGCAAAAAAAATCGTTTTTCGTGTAAAAATTCTCGTTTTCGGCTTAAACCGAGCGCATTTCCGGGCGTCTTATTGTTGATTAAATTTTTTTATATCCCAAAAATGTGCGACATAGCAAAAAAAAGAGTACCTTTGAATTTTAAATAACTAAACTGTGCATCAGATGAGAAAAAACATAATTTTTGCCGCTATTGTGGCGTTGCTCGCGGCGATTGCCATGCCAAGCCGCGCCGAGGAGCAGGAAGACGACTCGAAAATGAATCTCAACGCCATCGCGCGCTCTATCGAGTTGTATTGCAATGTGTATAAAGAGCTGAATTTCAACTATGTAGATACCATCGACAACAAGAAGGCTGCCGAGACTGCTATCAACGCGATGTTGCGCGAAATCGACCCCTATACCGAGTTTATCCCCGACCGCGAAACCGAAGCTTTTTTCACTCACTCCAGCGGTGAATATGGCGGTATCGGCTCGATTATCATGGCGGCGCCCGATGGCGGTGTGCTCATCTCCAGCCCCTACGAGGGGAGTCCGGCTGCCAAGTCGGGATTGAAGGCGGGCGACAAGATTTTGAAAATCGACGACGACACTGTCGCCACATGGAGCACCGACAAGGTGAGCGCGCGCCTCAAGGGGTTGCCAGACACCAAAATCTCCGTTACGGTGAAGCGTCCGTGGACCGACGACAGTATCCTCACTTTCGACATCGTGCGCGAGAAGATTTTCGTGTCGTCGGTGCCTTATTATGGTGTGCTCAAGGGCAACATCGGCGTGATTGTCATCGACTCGTTTAAAGAAAAAACTCCGCAAGAGGTGAGGGCGGCTCTTGAGGCGCTCAAGAAAAATCCTGCGGTGAAATACATCGTGCTCGACTTGCGCGGCAACGGCGGCGGTTTGCTCGATAGCGCTGTGCAGGTTGTGGGCATGTTTGTCCCGAAGGGCACCGAGGTGCTCACCACGAGCGGTCGCGAGAAGAAAAGCGAGAAAATCTATAAGACCACCCAGAACCCCATCGACACCGAAATTCCGCTTGCGGTGTTTATCGACGGCGGCACTGCGTCGGCATCCGAGATTGTCTCCGGTGCCTTGCAAGACCTCGACAGGGCGGTGATTCTCGGCGCGCGCAGTTTCGGCAAGGGGCTTGTGCAAACCACCATTCCCATCGCCGAAAACGATGGTATGCTCAAGGTTACCACCGCCAAATACTACATCCCGAGCGGTCGCCTCATCCAGGCAATCGACTATTCCCACCGAAATGTCGATGGCTCGGTAGAGCGTATCCCCGACAGCCTCACCACAGTGTATAAGACCCGCAACGGTCGCGAAGTGCGCGACGGTGGCGGCATCACTCCCGACGTGAAAATCGACTATCCAAAGTACAACCAACTTTTATACAACATCTCCAACGGCAACTGGATTTTTAATTTCGCAACCCGTTTTGCCGCCGAGCACCCCACAATAGCAGCTCCCGAAGATTTTGTTATCACCGACGAGATTTTCGAGCAATTCAAGGCTTCTATCGACCCCGATAAGCTCGACTATGACAAGGTGTGCGAGGTGTCGCTCGCCAATTTCAAGGAGATTGTGAAGACTCAGGGCTACGACAACGATTCCACCGCGATAATCTTCTCGCAACTCGAGCGTTTGCTCAAGCACGACCTCAACAAAGACATCGACCTCAATCGCATGGAGATTTCGCGTGCCCTCGAGTCAGAAATCCTTTCGCGCTACTACTATCAGCGCGGCGAGAGTGTGGCTTACCTCAAAAACGAAAGCACACTCGACAAAGCCGCCGAGATTTTCAACACCGAAGGGGAGTGGGAGCGGATGCTCAAACCTGAGGTGAAACGCAAGAGCAAAGTGGTTACCGGTCCTTCGTCGAAGGTGCCGCGCCGACTGTTAAAGAAATAGCACATTACAATGGACATAAAGACGCTTTGTGAGAAAATCAACTCTAAAAGCCGCGTCGCAGCATTGTCGCGCATTACCGACGACAAAATTGGCGATGTGGCGTTGTGTGGGCTTGCCGGCTCGTCGGTGGCGGTTACTCTCGCTTCGATTCCGCTTCCCGACAAGCGAAAAATGATTGTGATTGCCAACGATGACGACGATGCCGGATACATCTATTTCGACCTCTGCCAAATCCTTGGCGAAAACAATGTGCTCATTTTCCCTTCGGGATACAAGCGCGATATAAAATACGGGCAGGTGGATGCCCCGGCGGCTATCCTGCGCACCGAGGTGCTCAACAACTGGACTCAGGAGAATGGCGCCCGCATCGTGGTTACCTATCCCGAGGCGCTCGCCGAGAAGGTGGAGAGCCGTGCTTGTGTCGAGGAATCGACTCTGCGTCTGGCTGTCGATGAGAATGTGATGCGCAACGATGTTATCAACACCTTGCGCAAATTCGGCTTTGTCGAGACCGACTACGTTTATGAGCCGGGGCAGTTTGCCGTGAGAGGTTCCATCATCGACATTTATTCCTTCACCAACGAGCTCCCTTACCGCATCGACTTCTTCGGCGACGATATCGACAGCATTCGCATCTTTAATGTCGAGAGCCAACTCTCGGAGGAGAAGGTCAACGAGGTGTATATCCTCAACAATGCCGGCGCAAGCGGCAAAAG
Organism: Muribaculaceae bacterium; assembly: GCA_051878395.1. Classification (GTDB taxonomy): domain Bacteria; phylum Bacteroidota; class Bacteroidia; order Bacteroidales; family Muribaculaceae; genus W0P31-042. The sequence continues at coordinate 15,104 of JBJEKB010000099.1, read as the reverse complement.
TGCCGGAATTTCGCTCCTCGACTATGTCGAAGACAACCCGCTCATCGCTGTCCGCGATGCCGAATGGACTCTCCAACGCATCGAGGCGATAGGGAAGGAGACGGTGTCGGAGAAAACGCTCATCGCCAACGAGGGCGACCGCAACGCCATGGACAACGTGGTGGATTTCGACCGCTTCCGCGCCCGTTTTGCCTCGTTCCGCAAAATCACATTCACCGCCGGGCAGGATTCTCGCAGGGCGGATGCCGTTGTCAAATACAATTTCGCGCCACAAGGCATCTACCACAAGAATTTCGACTTGATTAGCGAATCCTTCGGCGATTTCCTCAAGAAGGGTTACGAAATTTTCATCCTCTCCGAGAGCGAGAAGCAGATTGAACGCCTGCGCGAGATTTTCCGCGACCGCGGCGACAATATCCCCTTCACTGCGGTGGAAAAGACTCTCCACGAGGGCTTTGTGGACAACGACAGCCGATTGTGTGTGTTCACCGACCACCAGATTTTCGACCGTTTCCACAAATACAGCCTCAAAAGCGACCGCGCTCGCAGTGGCAAACTTGCGCTGTCGCTCAAGGAGTTGAACCAAATCGAGGTGGGCGACTATATCGTGCACATCGACCATGGCGTGGGGCGTTTCGGTGGCTTGATGCGCACCAATGTCAACGGACGAATGCAGGAGATGATTAAACTCACCTTCCAAGGCGACGATATCGTGTTTGTGTCGATTCATGCGCTTCACAAACTCTCGAAATACCGCGGAAAAGAGGGTGAGAAGCCGCGCCTCAACAAGCTCGGCAGCAACGCCTGGCACAAACTCAAGGCTAACACCAAAAGCAAACTCAAAGACATTGCGCGCGACCTCATAAAACTCTATGCCGCTCGCCGCGAGGAGAAGGGCTTCGCTTTCTCGCCCGACGGTTTCTTGCAGCAGGAGCTTGAGGCGTCGTTTATCTACGAGGACACCCCCGACCAGCTAAAGGCGACCAACGAGGTGAAAGCCGACATGGAGTCGCCGCGCCCGATGGACCGCCTGATTTGTGGCGATGTGGGCTTCGGAAAGACCGAGGTGGCTATCCGTGCCGCCTTTAAAGCCGCCACCGACAACAAGCAGACTGCCGTGCTGGTGCCCACCACGGTGCTCGCATATCAGCACTACAACACTTTCCGCGACCGCCTCAAGGATTTCCCGGTGAGAATCGACTATCTGAGCCGAGCTCGCTCTCCAAAGGATGTCAAGGCTATTCTCGCCGACCTCGCCGAGGGAAAAATCGACATCATTATCGGCACGCACAAGCTTATTGGTAAGAACGTGAAATTTAAAGACTTGGGACTGCTCGTGGTTGACGAGGAACAGAAATTCGGCGTCGCCGTGAAGGAAAAACTCAAGCAACTCAAGGTGAATGTCGATACTCTCACAATGTCGGCTACCCCGATTCCGCGCACTCTCCAGTTCTCTCTCATGGGGGCGCGCGACCTCTCGGCAATCACCACGCCGCCCGCCAACCGCTACCCGATTATGACGAGCGTAACATCGCTCAGCGACGATATCGTCTCCGAGGCTATCAATTTCGAGCTGTCGCGCAATGGGCAGGTGTTTTTCATTAGCAACCGCATTGAGCAGCTCTACGGACTTCGTGATATGATTGCCCGTGTGGTTCCCGATGCCCGCGTGGTGGTGGGGCACGGACAGATGCCGCCGGAGCAACTCGAGCAGAACATTATCGACTTTGCCAACCACGATTACGATGTGCTGCTTGCCACCACTATCATCGAGAGCGGTATCGATATGCCCAATGTGAACACAATCATCATCAATAACGCTCAAAATTTCGGTTTGAGCGAGTTGCACCAGTTGCGCGGAAGGGTAGGGCGCAGCAACCGCAAGGCGTTCTGCTACATGCTCGTTCCGCCCAACATTCCGCTCACTCCGGTGGCGAAGCGACGCCTCCAGGCTATCGAGAGTTTCTCGGAGTTGGGCAGCGGAATACACATTGCGATGCAAGACCTCGACATCCGCGGAGCCGGAAACCTCCTTGGCGCCGAGCAAAGTGGCTTCATTGCCGACCTCGGCTACGAAACCTATCAGAAAATCCTCAGAGAGGCGGTGCTCGAGCTACGCACGGAGGAGTTTGCTGACGAATTTGCCGAGGAGAACAAGGAGAAGGATGCCGCCTACGTGGCTGAATGTACTGTCGAAACCGATATGGAAATCTATTTCCCTGCTATGTATGTGCCGCAGGAAGGTGAGCGCATCTCTCTCTACCAGGAGCTCGACAACATGGAGCGCGAAACCGATGTGCTTGCGTTCAAGAAGCGTCTCGAAGACCGATTCGGCAAAATTCCGCGCGAAGGGCTTGAGCTTATCCGCATAGTGTCGCTGCGGCGTCTTGGCAAGAGCCTCGGTATCGAGAAAATTGTGTTCAAGGAGAAGAAGATGTATCTCTATTTCGTGGGGAGCGACAACCTGGCTTATTACCAGTCGGATACATTCGGAAAGATTCTCAATTTTGCCACCCGCAACATCAAGCGCTGCCAGTTGCGCGAAGTGCGCGAGCGCCGTTCCATTCTTGTGAGCGATGTGCCGAGCATCGAGGAGGGTGTAGCAATTCTCACCGAAATCTCCGCCACCCCGGCTTAGGCTTATTGCTCGTTGAGGAGAATTTTGTTGCGCAATGTGGCGTCGTGGGCGATAAGTTTGAGAGCCTTCTTTGATGCTATCTGGTGCGACTCCTTTTTGGTGTAGCCTTCTGCTTCACACACATACACGCCACCAATCACCACTGCCGAGCGGAATATCGGGCTGTTTGTGTTGCTTTCCATAGAGGTGTTGATGAGTTCAAAATCTATCGTGGTTTTGTTTCGCTGAACCCATTCGATGATTTTCGACTTGTAGTTCACCTCCACGCTGGCAAATGATTCGAGCGATTTGTCAATCACCTTGCGCGAGATAAAGTCGAAGGCGGCTTCATATCCGCGGTCGAGGTATATGGCTCCCACAAGCGCTTCGAGCGCATTGCCACACACGTAGGAATTATGCGAGGGCATTATCGAGGTGCTCTTGATGATGGAGTCGAGTCCGAGCGATAGCCCCACTTTGTTGAGGTGCTCGCGTTGCACAATCTTGGAGCGCGTGCTGGTGAGGAACCCCTCTTTTTGTTTCGGAAATTTGTTGTATAGGATGTGTGCCACCACCGAGTCGAGCACACTGTCGCCGAGAAATTCAAGGCGTTCGTTGTCGATGAGTTTGCCGTTGGCATTTCGCTTCATCGCCGAGCGGTGTGTCATAGCCTCGACATAGAGGTCGATATTCGACGGGTAAAACCCGAGAATATTGTAAAAAAGCAAATAAAGTTCCCGTTTATCAGAAAACAGGAACTTTATCCGCTTTATAATATCGTAAAACACGGTTGAATACGATTACTTACCGCTGAATTTCTTCACAACTAAGCAAGCATTATGACCACCGAATCCGAATGTGTTCGACATAGCTACATTCACTGTGCGTTTTTGTGCTGTGCCAAAGGTGAAGTTCAGATTGTAGTCGATGTTTTCATCCAAGTCGTCCGGCTCGTGGTTGATTGTTGGAGGCACGATGTCCTCTTCAACCGATTTCACGCAGAACAAGGCTTCCAATGCGCCGGTGGCGCCGAGGAGGTGTCCTGTCATTGATTTGGTCGAACTGATATTCAACTTATATGCGCTTTCGCCAAAGACTTCCTTGATTGCGCGCACCTCGCTGATGTCGCCGACGGGTGTCGATGTGCCGTGTACGTTGATGTAGTCAACATCTTCGGGCTTGATGCCGGCATCGTTGAGGGCATTTTGCATTACAAGGATGGCTCCAAGACCTTCGGGGTGTGATGCGGTGATATGGTAGGCATCTGCCGACATACCGCCACCTATCACTTCGGCGTAGATTTTGGCACCGCGAGCAAGAGCATGGTCGAGGTCTTCAAGCACAAGGCATGCCGAGCCTTCGCCCATCACGAAGCCGTCGCGCGAGCCGCTGAATGGGCGGGACGCTGTCTCCGGACTGTCGTTGCGGGTTGAGATGGCGTGCATCGAGTTGAAACCTCCCACACCTGCGGGGAAGATGGCTGCTTCGGCTCCTCCCGATACGATTACATCTGCCATTCCGAGACGGATATAGTTGAATGCATCGATAAGGGCGTTGGTCGAAGATGCGCAAGCCGACACTGTTCCGTAGTTGGGCCCGTGGAAGCCGTGCATCATCGAGATGTGTCCGGCTGCGATGTCCGAAATCATCTTAGGAATGAAGAACGGGCTGTATTTCGGTCCAAGTTCGGGATGCAATGCGTAATATCCTGCTTCCTCCTCAAATGTGTGGAGTCCTCCGATTCCGGCGGCGAAGATAACACCTACTCGGTTTTTATCTACACCTTCGGTCTCAAGACCTGCTTCTTTTATTGCTTGTTCGGCTGCCACTATTGCATATTGTGAATAGAGGTCGAACTTGCGAAGTTCCTTGCGGTCAAAGAAGTCGCTTGCGTTGAAGTTCTTTACCTCACACGCAAATTGAGTCTTGAATTTTGAGGCATCGAAATGAGTGATTGGCCCTGCTCCGCTTACCCCCTTTACTGCATTATCCCAAGTGGTAGGAACATCGTTACCGATAGGAGTAATGGCACCAAGACCTGTTACTACGACTCTTTTTAAATTCATAATTCGTATATTACCTTATAATAATCCAGATTAAGCTTTTGCTTTTTCGATGTAAGAAATAGCGTCACCTACTGTTGTGATGCCTTCTGCGTCTTGGTCGGGGATTTGTACACCAAATTCTTTCTCAAACTCCATGATGAGTTCTACTGTGTCGAGTGAATCGGCACCGAGGTCTTGTGCAAATGTTGCTTCAGGTTTTACTTCTGATTCGCTAACTCCCAATTTGTCAACAATTATTGCTGTTACTCTGTTTGCAATTTCAGACATAATGATTAAAATTTAAATTGTTATAAAATAAAAATTGAATTTTCGCTTGGCAAAGTAACGAATAATAATTTGAATATAAAAACATTCGGCTCATTATTTATCCCGTTTTGCACAGTTTTCGTGCCAATGTGCACTCAAAAGCCGATAATTACCACTTTTTTTCTTTAATTGAATGTTACATAAATATTACAATTTTTCGACCTTTTCCACTCCCTTTCCTCGTTTTTCACCGTGTTTTCTTCATTTTTTGTTCTTCCCGGACAATTTTTATTGATGTGTAACAAGTTTTTTTCGATTATATCTTGACAAATGAACGATTATTTTATAATTTTGTAACCTATACACAGAAGTAAAAGAAGAAACGTCATGGCAACCGAAAAAATGACTCCCGAAGAGGAGGATCAGATGATAGAGCGACAGTATCAAGAGTTGTTGCAGGGATATCTTAACAGCAACCACCGCAAGAAGGTGGAAATCATCGAGCGCGCTTTCCGCTTCGCCAAGAGCGCACACAGCGGCGTGAGGCGGCGGTCGGGTGAGCCTTACATTATCCATCCTATCGCTGTCGCGAAGATTGTGAGCCAGGAAATCGGACTTGGCTCCACCTCGATTTGCGCCGCATTGCTCCATGATGTCGTGGAGGACACCGAATACACCGTCGAGGATATCGAGGCGCAGTTTGGCAAGAAAATCGCCCAGATTGTCGATGGACTCACCAAGATTTCGGGTGGCATCTTCGGCGACAAGGCTTCGGTGCAAGCCGAGAATTTCCGTCGCCTGCTCCTCACCATGGCTGAGGATATTCGCGTGATTCTTATTAAAATGGCTGACCGCCTCCACAATATGCGCACCCTCGGCTCGATGCGCCCCAACAAGCAGTATAAGATTGCCGGCGAGACTCTTTACATCTACGCTCCGCTTGCCCATCGCTTGGGACTCTTTGCCATCAAAACCGAACTCGAGGATTTGAGTTTCAAATATGAGCACCCCGAGGCTTATGCCACTATCAAGCAGAAAATCGCCGAGAGCGAGGAGGGACGCCAACAGATTTTCGAGCGTTTTGCCGCTCCGGTGCGTCTCCAGCTCGACAAAATGGGACTCGATTATGAAATGAAGGCGCGCGTGAAGTCGGTTTATTCCATCTGGAACAAGATGGAGAGCAAGCACATCCCCTTTGAGCAGGTCTATGACCTCTATGCGGTGCGCATCATCTTCAAGTGCCCCGAAAACGAAGACGAGAAGAAGATTTGCTTCAATATCTATTCCGAAATCACCAATCTTTACAAGATGCACCCCGACCGCCTGCGCGACTGGGTGAGCACCCCTAAAGCCAACGGTTACCGCGCCCTCCACGTTACGGTGATGGGTCCCGACGGCAACTGGATTGAGGTGCAGATTAGAAGCGAACGTATGGACGAACTCGACGAGCGCGGGTTTGCAGCCCATTGGAAATATAAAATCGGCGAGGGCGAGGAGGACACCGAGTTGGGTGTGTGGCTCAAAACTATCGTCGATGTGCTCAACAACCCCGAGCCTAACGGTATCGACCTCCTCGAATCTATCAAGCTCAATCTCTTCGCAAGCGAAATCATCATTTTCACTCCGAAGGGCGAACTTATCACTCTCCCCAAGAACGCTACGGTGCTCGATGTGGCTTTCACTCTCCACTCCGAACTCGGCACGCACTGCATTGCCGGCAAGGTGAACCACAAACTCGTGCCTCTCTCGCACAAGTTGCAGAGCGGCGACCAGGTGGAGGTGCTCACTTCGGCTTCGCAAACTCCCCAACAGGCTTGGATGCAATTCCTGGTTACCGCCAAGGGGCGCACTCGCCTGCAGGCGGCTCTCAAGAAGGACCGTCGCCACATTATCAACAAGGGTGAGGAGATTTTCCACAAATTTATCGCCGATAACAATATCGAGCTCAACAACGATATCATGAACAAAATCCTTGCCGAGAAAAAATATCTCAACAAGGACGAATTGTTCTTTGCGCTCGGCAATGGCGACACCGACCTCAGCGAGCAGGCTGTGGAAACCTACAAGAAGGGTGGTATCCTCTCTCGGTTGCTCCGTAACCCATTCTCTTTTGTGCGCGGCAACAGCAGCGCAACCAAGGAGGATGAATATGACGACTCGGTGGAAATCGACCCCAAGAAAACCTATCTGCTCACCACCAAGAATGGCAAGAACAACTACGAAATCGCTTCTTGTTGCCACCCCATTCCCGGCGACGATGTGGTAGGTTTTATCGACGACAACAAGCACCTCATCGTGCACAAACTCACTTGCCCCACCGCCATGCGCCTCAAGAGCGCATTCGGCAACAGGCTCATCTCCACCAAGTGGCAAACCCTTAACGAGAAGTTCCTGGCTCGCATCTCTATCGAGGGTATCGACCGCATGGGCATCCTGGAACAAATCACCCACACGATTACCACTTCTCTCGGCATCAATATGCGCAACCTCAACATCTCTGCCAACGATGGTGTCTTTGAATGTACGCTCACCGTGCTTGTCGAGGATACCAATGTGGTTACCAACCTCTGCAAGGAGTTGCAGCAGGTGAAGGGGGTTACCAAGGTGGCACGTATCAACGACTAATAAACCGACTACATTATGTTCAGCGACAAAATAACTAAAGAGGCTCTCTACCGCGCACTCCTTTTTGTGGCGGCTGTGGCGATTATCTGCTATTTCCTCCCGCGACGCGACAAGTTTGAATATGAATACTCGCTCGGCAAGCCCTGGGTCTATAGCCTGCTCACCGCCCCGTTTGACATCCCCATCTCGCTCGATTCGGCAAGCATCGAGCAGAAGAAAGACAGCATCGACCGCAGTTTTGTCAATGTCTATGTCAAGGATACCGGGATTAAAAACACGGAACTCTCCGATTTCAACACGCTCCTCAATAGCAAGAGGCTGCCTCAGTCGCTGCGCAATGCCCTCTATGGCGCGCTCGCCCATGTCTATGACAAAGGTATTATCGATTCCGACTCTTACAGTCGCATCCGTGCCGGCGAGATGACGCACCTCAGGATGCGCTCGCAAAACACCACTTCGATGGTGCCGGTCGGCGGCGTTATGTCGCCTCGCGAGGCTTATTATCACATCGACTCGGTGGCTGTCGCTATCTCAGCCAACACCACGTTGATGCAGCAACTCAACATCTCCGATTTCATCGCGCCAAACATCATCATCGACAGCATCACATCCAACCGTCTCAAAAACGAGGAATACAAGCGCGCTCTGGCGCCGATTGGTCTGCTGCTCAAGGGCACTCGCATCATCGACCGCGGTGATGTCGTTACTCCGCAAACATTCAACATCCTCAACACCTATCGCCAGATGAAAAACGAGCGTGGCGGTGGAAGCGACCGGGCATACTATCCGATTGTGGGGCAGACTATGCTCGTTACTATCGTGTTTATCGCGCTGTTCCTCTTCCTTAAGCTCTTCCGGTGGCGCATCTTCAACAATATGCGCAGCATGACTTTCCTCATGCTCCTCGTTACTATTTTTTCGGTGGCTGCTTTCAGCATATCCCGCCATTTCGACAACGGTTTCTACATTATCCCGTTTGCGACAATCCCGCTGCTCCTCACCATCTTCTTCGACTCCCGCACTGCCCTGTTTGTCCACATCTGTGAGGTGCTTATCTGTTCGCTTTCGGTTACTCTGCAACTCGATTTCATCCTTTTGCAGTTTATCGCCGGTATGACGGCTATTATCTCGATTAAAGAGCTGTCGAAGCGTTCGCAACTGCTCAGCTGCGCGTTCTATATTTTCCTTGCCTATTCGGTTACGGTGTGTGCGCTCACCATCGTGCGCGAGGGCACTATCGAGGGTATCAATTCGCGCCTGTTCCTCTTCTTCGGTGTGAATGCGGCGCTGCTTTTCCTTGCATATATCCTCATTTTCATCATCGAAAAACTTTTCGGCTTCACTTCCACCGTCACTCTCGTCGAACTCTCGGATGTGAATAATCCGCTCCTGCGCGAACTCTCGGAGGAGTGCCCCGGCACTTTCCAACATTCGCTCCAGGTTGCCAACCTCGCTACCGAGGCGGCTCGCAAAATCAACGCCAATGTGCAACTGGTGAGAACCGGCGCCATGTATCACGATATCGGCAAACTCGGAAATCCTGCCTTTTTCACCGAAAACCAGCACGGCGTGAATCCGCATGAGCCCATCTCCCCCGAGCAGAGTGCGCAGATTGTTATCAACCATGTGAAGCAAGGAATCAAACTTGCCGAGCGCGAAAAACTTCCGTCGGTGATTATCGATTTCATCACCCAGCACCACGGCAGGGGCAAGGCGAAGTATTTCTACAACACCGCTTGCAACAAGAGCGGCACCGAGGTGGATCCTGCGCCGTTCACCTATCCCGGTCCTAACCCGCAAACCAAGGAGACATCGATTATGATGATGGCAGACGCTGTCGAGGCTGCGTCGCGAAGTCTCTCGGAACACACCGACGAGGCTCTCCGCAATCTCGTAAACCGCATTATCGACAGCCAGATTGCCGACGGGCTCCTAAACGACTCGCCTCTCAGTTTCAAAGACATCAACACAATCAAGGAGACTTTTATCGGGCGTCTCAAAATCATCTACCACACCCGAATAAAATATCCCGAGTTGAAAAAATAAAAATTCTTTCATCTTCTTAATAATTAAGAAAGCAAATTGACAACTTTCACGCTATATAATATAATAGGTGTAGCCGCAGCCGTTGGGGCGACTTTTCTTGCCCTGCGTGCCAATTCCACCTCCTCGGTGCTTGCCTACATAGCCTTGATTATGTTTTTTCTCGGCGACACGATTTGGCTCGACAATTCAAGCATAATCGTCTGGGGCATAATTGCTTGCGCTGTTTTTATTATCGACGTTTCCCGTCCGGGCGAGAGCCGCGACAAGGATGCGAAACACGCGCCGTTCTCCATTTTGTCGGCGGTGTATATGTTTGTCGGCTCGCTCGTTTTGGCGCTCGTTGCCTATGCCGCCGACTCCCATTTTATCGTCCCCGGAGCGGTCGTCGGCGCTTTTCTTGCGCTGCTCGCCTACGTTAAAACTCCTCAAGGAGCCGCAATTCCATTTCCCGGTTCTGAATTTTTTCACTACTTTTGCACCTACGCTCTGCGCATCATCCTCACCGCTACCATTATTGCTATGGTCATCGGGGTTGCCGCAACTCGGCACATTATCATGCAGCAGTTGCACGAATTTTGACATCCTAAACACCCTTACGCTACGACAATGAAACATATATTTGCATTCCTCCTCGCCGCTCTATTGGCTTTCTCTGCTCAAGCCGAGAAAAAACTTGTAATGGAGCGCCCCGATTTCAATAAAATAAAGGCAGAGACTCTCAATCCCAAGTCGAGCCGCTACTATCCCGAACTCATTAAGAAATTTATGAGCGCCGACACCTCGATGACTATCGAGGACTACCGCTATCTCTACTACGGTTACGCTTTCCAGGAAGATTACAACCCATATCGTGCCAGCGAGTATGCCAAGCGCATCAAGCCCCTATATTTCAAGGAAAAACACACCAATGCCGAGTGCGACACTATCATCAAATATGCCGAACTCTCGCTCGCCGACAACCCCTTCGACCTCCAGCAGATGACATTCTTCATCATCGCCCTCAAGGAAAAGCACAAGTATGCCCGCGCCGCAATTTGGCAATATCGCCTCAACCACCTCGTCGCCGCCATTGTCTCTTCGGGAAACGGCACTAAAGACAATCCCTGGGTGGTAACATCCCCGGCTCACGAATACAACATCCTCAACTTCTGGAATCTCGTCGCCATCGGGCACGAAACCGAAGGCGAAAACCTCGATGTCTTAAAGGTGAAGCCCCGCAAAGAAACCGACCCCGACACCTACTACTTCGACGTCACCCTCGTCATCGACGCCTACATCACCAAATTCTCCGACCCCACCCGATAACCCCCACCGCTCCGCCGCTCCGCTTACGCAGCGCTCCCGCTCCGCCGCCCAAAGGCGGAACCCCGCTCCGCGCTGCTTACGCCGCGCTCCAGCCCCAGGCGAGCGTCAGCGAGCCATCCCGAGTGCTCCGAGTGCTCCGAGATCTCCACATAGCATTACCCACATGCGCTGCAAAGCAGCGCACCGCACCATACAAGGCTGGAGCCGCAGCGCGGCTAATCTGCCCATAACCTGGCACTTACAAAGTTGTGCCAGGATCGGTAAAGGATAGATAGAATGTGTGCCAAAGGTACACCCCAAGAACCCGCAAACCGGGATATTTTCTATCCACAGTAATAGGTTCCGTCTTAATGCTTCCAGTATCAAATAGTACTCCGTCTTCTGCGCAATCTATTGCGACAATCTGCTTGAATATTCCGGTGAGCGTGTTACTGTCACGGCTTATTCTATCCGCCATAAAGTCCACATCGACAGTGGGACGTGCTTCAAGTCCATCCAAGGCATAAAGCAATGAGCCACCTTTCAATAGAAAATTATCCTTGTATTGGCTGACAGATACTCGGTAGAGCAAACGTTCATTGAAATACCTTGCCAATAAGTACATGTATTTGTAACCTGTCTCGTTCATTAAATTGACCAAACGTGCTCGGACAGACTTGGCTGCATTTTCTTATACATTATTCTATTGCTATTTCGAGGTAATTTTTCAATGTTGACCATACTCGCAGATGCTTGGCGTATTCTGTCAAAAGGCTGAGGTTACGACCTTCTTTTCTCAAATATGTCCTCACTATCTCAGCGCAAACATCAAGACCTATCTTATTGCGATACCTCACAGCATCACATACGCTGCGTTCAATATCAGTGATGCGCACAGTATGCCCTGACAGCACCTCCTCTACTACCCCAAGAGTGAGGTATTCCGGTTTCCAGTAGTAGAGTGTTACAGGGAGCGTTGGAGGGATTACCACTTTGCGTTTCCGTTCAATTGCAACACAGAAAGCGGGTGGTATCGATGTGGTGAGATGGTAATGACTCCAAGCATTATACAAGCATACTACACCGCCCGGGACAATCCGTTCGATATCGAGCATAGTGTCCAGCAGTGCTTCGGGCAACGCATAGACGCCGGAGCGAAGCCTTGTAAGTTCTCCGCGTTGCGCAGCTCTGTGAATACGCTTGTATTCTGCCCCATTTGTCATGTCTGCCATGGATATGATGCCGCCAAGTGACGCTACTTTATTAGATACACTTTCCATTTTATTGCCTTTGTCGGTGCAAAGATAGGAAATAATTCTGAAATATGAGATATATCTACTGCTTATTTTTGATTATGCCGTAGATTATCGACATTCGCATGACCGCGACTCACGCCTTTGGTGTGGTTTCACGCCGTAAGCCCCAGCCCCCCGTCATCCGAAAATCACATTGTATTTTCTCAACACTATCTCGGGGTGGTAGGAGAGTTTCGACGACTTCAACCCTTCGTCGCCCACATCCTCCTCGAGATTCACATAGCCAAACGCGCTCTTGCCGCGCATGTATTCGATAAATGCCTGGTTGAGGGTCTCTGTGGCGCCGTCATATTCGTGGTTGGTCTTCTCGATGTGGATAAACAGCACATTGCCTTGCACTTCGCCTATCGCTATTGCCACGATATTGCCTGCCACGCGCAGTGCAATGCCGTCGAAGATGCCGCGATATGCCTTGTAGTCATCGAGCACGCGCCGTGTCTGCGTGCGTTCATATTCTGCGAGGATTTTGTCGCTCTTTTCGTTGCACACATCCTGCATAAATCGCTTCACTTCGTCGAGGTTCCCCTCGTCAATAGCCGAAAGGCTCCAATCCTTGTAGGTGTTCTTGAATTGATTCACATGGTTGCGTTTCTTCTTCATCTTGTTTCCCGCGTAGGTGAGAAACTTCTCGGTATCGTAGAGATAATCGCACCAGTTCTTGAGTTCATACACCTCGCGCGGGTTCAGTTCGCTGAAGCGTTCCACATCGGCTTCGGTAATCGCCGAAAACTCCAGGGCTATCCCTTCCTGTTCGCAATACTCGCGAAGCACATCCACAGCCTCGGCAAGCGGCATCTTCCCCAGCGGTAGCGAAAACGCGGTGCGGTTGATGTCATCCTCGGCAACCCCCTTTATTATTAAGGTGTCGTGATAGATGCAGTAGTGGTATTTGAAATAGTCTATCCACATGTATATTCCACCCACTGTGTAGTCGCACGACAAGGCATTGCTATTCTGCAGATATGGGCGAATTAACGGCAGAGAATTGAGCGTTAGTCGGTGAAACTTTAGTATAGACCCCTTTTTACACATCAAACAATCTTTTTTTTTCGCTGCAAAAATAGTCAATAATCACCAACCTGCATCATCCCCGCGACAAAAATTTTCAAAATCCACTTCTTTTACCGAATCGTTATATCGCTGTTATCGTTATGCAATATTTCCGCTCTACCTTTGCAGCGTGAAAATTATGAAGGAGTAGTTATGATAAGAAACGTAATCAACTTAAAACATTCCTTACTTTTGGGTTTATTCTCTTGCTGCATGGCGACCGCGACGGACGCCGCAGTGCTGAAAGGTAAAATTTATGATGCTACAAGCACCGAACCACTCATCGGGGCGCTTGTAACTGTCGATGGCAGCACGATTGGTACGGCTGCCGACATTGATGGGTATTATACAATCAATCTACACAGGGGGAAATACACAATTATCTCCAAGAATATCGGGTATGTCGATATGTCGCAGAGCATTTCGCTCGAAGAAGATGATGTGGTTACTCTCGATTTCGCTATGACTCCCGACGCAAAACTTCTTGATGAGGTTTCCGTTACCGCTATGGCGCGGCAAGACACCGAGGCTGCCCAACTTCGCGGACAGCGCGCCAGTCTGCTGGTGCAAACCGGTGTTTCGGCTCAGCAAATCTCCCGCAGTGGCGACCGCGATGCTTCGGAGGTGGTGCGTCGAATCCCCGGCGTGTCGATTATCGACGACAAATTCATTATGGTGCGCGGTCTCTCGCAACGCTATAACAATGTGTGGCTCAACGGTGGTGCGGTGCCGAGTTCGGAAGCCGATTCCCGCGCTTTCTCTTTCGACATCCTCCCGAGTTCGCAGCTCGACAACATGGTGATTGTGAAAAGTCCGGCTCCCGAATATCCCGCCGATTTCACCGGTGGTTTTATCGTGATAAACACTCGCCAGCTCCCCGAAACCGGTAGCGCAGCTATCTCGCTCGGCGTGGGTGTGAACGACCGCACTCATTTCCATGACTTCATCTCGCCTCATGGCTCGTCGCTCGATTTCCTTGGGCTCGGTGCTTTCTCCCGCTCGCTCGATGCCGGTATGAAGGGCTCACTAAATGCCTATCCCGGATACGAGTCTGCCGCCAATCCTCGCCTCGATGTGCTCAATAACGGTCTCGACAACGATTGGAAGGTGAAACGCCATTCGCTTGCTTCCGACCTCAAGCTCAATTTCGGCTATTCCCACAAGTGGCGTAGCGAAAACGGCTCCAAAACCGGATTGCTCGCAGCGTTCAACTACTCCAATACCTACAAAACGCTGCTCGACATGGAGAATTCGCTCTATGGTCCCTACGATATCTCTAACAACAAGGAGGTGCCGCTCCGCAAAGCCACCGACAACCAGTATAACAACGATGTGAGAATAGGTGCGATGCTCAATCTCTCGTTCCTCACTGCCGATTCACGGCACTCTTTCGATTGGAAGAATATCTTTAACATTATCGCTAAAGAGAGATACTCCGAGCGCGTGGGTATCAACGCTCAGCCCGACAACATCAACAACATGGAATATCTCTATTCCTCTCGTACCACCTACAACACTCAATTCACAGGCATCCACAACCTCGACAACCATCATTTCGATTGGAGCGCGGGTTACGCCTATGCCAATCGCGACCTCCCGGACCGCCGTCTCATCGAGCGCACCGACCGTACTAACGAAACGATGGGCATTTACCGCATTAGCCGCGAGTTTACTTTCCTCGCCGAGCATATCGCTTCTGCCAATTTCAACTATCGCGGCGATTTCTCTATCTTCGGTCTTAATCCGGTGCTCAAAACAGGTGCGTTTGCCCAGTATCGCACTCGCTCCTACAACACTCGCCAATTCCAGTATGGTTGGCAGCCCGAAAACTCTCTCCCCGATGGCTTTCTTTTC
>JBJEKB010000098.1:0-4010 GCA_051878395.1 Muribaculaceae bacterium | reverse complement strand
AATATTTCAATTTTTTCGGAGAGAATTTTGCCAGGATTATGGATGCGCTCGGATGGCACATCGATTGGGTGATGCTCGACATATTGCTGCCAGTGGGCATCAGTTTCTACACCTTCCAAGCCATCGGATACACTATTGATGTGTATCGCCGCTCCACCACGGCTTCGCACAACCCGATAACATTTGCGGCATTCATATCATTCTTTCCACAACTCGTTGCCGGACCTATCGAACGTGCCGGAACTATGCTGCACCAGTTTTCGGGCAAAGTGCGCTTCTCCGAGAAATTCTACGATGGCATGAGGCAGATGCTGTGGGGATTTTTCAAGAAAATGGTCATTGCCGACAATTGCGCCGTATTCGTGGATATGGTGTGGGACAAATATGATGTCCTCAACGGCAGCACTATGCTGCTGGCGGCTGTATTCTTCACCTTTCAAATATACGGCGATTTTTCGGGTTATTCCGATATCGCAATAGGAACAGGAAAATTGTTTGGGATAGACCTCTCTACCAACTTCAGAACCCCATATTTTGCCACAAACATAGGCGATTTTTGGCGCAGGTGGCACATCTCGTTAATGTCATGGTTTCGCGACTATATCTATATCCCCCTCGGAGGCAGTAGAGTGTCGAAAATAATCACGGCAAGGAATATTCTCATAGTTTTCGCTCTAAGTGGATTGTGGCATGGGGCAAACTGGACTTTCGTAACCTGGGGCATTTATCATGCAATTCTGCTCGTCACCTATTCCCTATTCATCTCGAAGATAAAGCTGCCCAAGAGCGCCATCACCTCGGCGATTGGAGCATTGCTCACATTTGTAGCAGCTACAATCGGTTGGATAATCTTCCGTTCCGCCGATATTAATGAGGCTTGGGGCGTTATATCCAAGATTTTCTCTGCTTCACTTTTCGATTATGTTACCACCAACAAAGAGCACTATCTTGTGTATATTGCCATTATGCTCGTGGTTGAGTGGGTCTATCGCAAGCAGGAACACGCATTGTGCATCTCCGGCAAAGGGTTACTAAAATATAAAGCCGCAAGATGGGCTGTTTACTATCTTATTGTAGTTGCCATCCTGCTGCTTGCCGGACCAAACGAAACCTTCATATATTTCCAATTCTGACAGCGATATGAAACGATTCCTCACACAGTGCATAATATTATCGGTTTTGGTTATCACCACAATTGCAGTTGGGGAATACTATGTGCGCACACAGGTTCTCAACCCCTACCGATACAAAAATGAATATATCGAGAAAAATGGCAACCAGGTGGAGATGCTCATCCTCGGCAGTTCTCACAGTTATTATGGCATAAGCCCGAAAGAGCTGGGGTTTAATTCGTTCAATATGGCAAATGTCGGGCAAGAATGGTTCTATGACAGGCTCTTGCTCGAGCATTATCTTCCTCTTATGCCCAACCTGAAATATGTGCTCCTCAATGTATCGACATTCTCTCTATTTGTAGATAAAGATGCCGTGCAATCCGATGAATTTGCGCCGAATTATAAAATGTATATGGGCATAGACTATTATCCCGATTTTTCCACTCGCAGTTTTGAATTCTTCAATTTTTCAGTGTATTCAGATAAACTAAGGAGTATTCTCATTGGCAAGAATGTGGCTACATACGATTCTTTGGGATTAGGCAACAAACTCATTCTCCATCCTCGAGAGCCGTATTTCGAGAGATATTACGCCGCTACAATCGAGCGACACACAGCAAAAGACACTACTTGGCTCGACACCAACAAAGGCTATCTTCTCTCCATTATTAAAACCTGCCGTGAGCATGGAATTAAACTGCTTCTTGTAACAACCCCTACCTGGCAAACCTACTATGAGAATATGCCCGGTTGGCAAATCGATATGATGCTCAACACCATTAAGAGTATTACCGATGAATATGACATCCCATATTTCAACCACCTTGAATGTGAAGCCCTTGAGCATGACGATTTCTACGATGTTGACCATCTGACGACTTCAGGTGCCGCAAAATTCTCAAATATATTACACAACGAAATCAATAATTATATTAATTCAAGCAAACAAGACGCACAATGAAAATCACTCTTCTCGTGGTGGGAAAAACATCCAACAACTACCTCTCGCAAGGCATCAACGAATATACAAAGCGCCTCTCCTTTTATATTCCTTTTAATATAGAGTATCTCAGCGACATCAAAAACGCCAAGAATCTCACCTTTGAGCAGCAAAAACATGCCGAAGGGAATGCAATCCTCGCAGCGATTGAGAAATCCGATTTCGTTGTATTGCTCGATGAGCGCGGCAAAGAATTTACTTCGATGGAATTTTCCAAATATATCGAGAAGAAAAAAGCCTCTGTTCCCAAAAGGCTGCTTTTCATCATTGGAGGTCCATACGGATTCTCAGACGAGGTATATGCTCGCGCCAACGACAAGATTTCGCTTAGCAAGATGACGTTCAATCACGAAATGGTGAGGCTATTTTTCACGGAACAGCTTTATAGGGCGATGACTATAATAAATAATGAGCCATACCACCACGAATAGTCTCCGGCAATGCTATTCTACGATTATCAATTCCCTTATCACGGCATCGCTCATCATCATTGAGGATTCCGAGATGCGATATTTGCGTCCACATCGTTCAATGGCTCCGGTGCCGATAAATTGCTCTACATTCTGTAGAAAATGCTCCAGGCGGCACTCGCCAAATTCGCGTTGAAGCACATCGAGGTCGATTCCCTTGCTGGTGCGCAAACATGTGAGCAGATAATCATTATACCTGTCATTATCGCTTTCCTGCTCCTCTACACAAGGGTTCTCCCCTCTTTCCACAGCAACGATGTAGCGATGGATTTCACTCACATTTGCCCGTCTCACATGACCATCCCAGCTATATGCCGATGCGCCAAGTCCGAGATACTCCGACATATCCCAATATGCCGAATTGTGGCGTGAATACCTTCCCGGAAGTGCAAAATTGGAAATTTCATAATGCCCATATCCCGCTTTTCCGAGCGTGGCAACGAGAATATCATACATTTCGACATATTGCTCATCCGAAATCTCGTTGAAATATCCCCTTTTCCATAATTTATATAACGGAGTGCCTTCGGTGAGCATCAAACTATATGCCGATATATGCTCCGGCACCAAATCGAGAACACGACCGATAGAATATTTCCATGACTCAAGCGTCTGCCGAGGAAGGCCGTAAATCAAATCAACACTTATATTGTCGAATCCGGCACTGCGCAACGCATTAAAGGCTTCTACCACCTTTGCCTCCGAGTGGCGCCGGTTCACAGCCTTCAACTCCTCGTCAACCATCGATTGCACCCCCATACTCACACGCGAAAAACCAATCGCGCGCAGATTTGTTGCGTATTCGAGAGTTACATCCTCGGGGTTCACCTCGATTGTAGCCTCCTCCAGCTGCCGCCAATCGACATAATCGGCAACAGCGCCACACAACTTCTCAAGGAGCGATGGTGGTAAAAACGATGGCGTGCCACCACCTATATATAATGTGTATATCGAAGCCATGTCAATCTCACCGCATCGCATCTTCAATTCGGCAACGAGAGCATCGACATAACGCGATGCCATTTTCGCCCCTACCGTCGAGTAAAAATCGCAGTAGAAGCAACGCTGCTTGCAAAATGGAATATGTATATAAAGTCCGCTCATTTTGGTTGCAAAGATACTATAAAAGTGCAAATAATGGGCAAAAATGCCCCACACACTTAATAAAAGTAAAAAATATGCTGTGTAACATAAAAATTTTATACCAATTATTCAAAAAATTTTTATAATTTGCAGCCGCTAAAAATTAACAACAAGAATTATCAATTTAATTCCTAATAACATGAAAGTTTATAAGACAAACGAAATCAAAAACATCGCCTTGCTTGGAAGCAAAGGCTCGGGTAAAACCACACTTGCAGAAGCAATGCTTTTCGAGTGTGGAGTTATAAAACGTAGAGGCAATATCGAAAACGGTACCACTGT
>JBJEKB010000097.1:0-4021 GCA_051878395.1 Muribaculaceae bacterium | reverse complement strand
GCCGACCCTCTGCTTGTAAGGCAGATGCTCTGAACCAGCTGAGCTAAACGCCCTTTTTGCTTTTGCATTGCAAAGGTAATGCGTTTTTTTGATTCCACCAAATTTTTTGGTGATTATTTTTAATATTTTTCTTCCGAAATTTTTCAACTTTTCAGTAATGGAATAGTTATCAACAGGATAGACATTTTACATCATCAAGATGTTTTCTCGCCAAATGAGGGGTGAAATCGGGGAATTTGCAATTATGACAATATTTTTTGGCGAAATGGTAATTTATTGCTAATTTTAGGCAGAAATTATAGAAAGAAATGGCACGCGTAAAATTTAATTCAGAATGGTGGACTGCACCGGCAGAGAGCGAGTCGGGCGCAATGATACTGGTAACCGGCCGCTCGGGTCTTGAAAATGTAATCGCAACCGGTGAATATAACGACCGCATAGAGGTTACATGGAAGTATGAAGCCGATGCGAAGGGGTTTCCCAACTTTGAGACATCGAAATTGATGGAAGAGGTAACGGATGCGCTCAACAAGGTGTTCGACAAAGACAGGTCGGCAGTGATGACCGGCATTTACACCGGCGATGGCGAGCGCACTCTGGTGTTCTACACCCTCAACCCGAAGTATTTCCAAAATGCGTTCAACCGGGCGCTTGCCCCCTACCCTCTTCTGCCGTTGAGCATATATGCCGAGAAGGACCCGGAGTGGAATGAATACCGGGAGATGATGGAGGCGGAAATCATCGACTCCGATGATGACGACCTGTAACAAATGTGGTTATCTTACTTAAAATTTAAGCGATATGAAAACTTTTTACGTATGGCTGATGATTTCGGCGTTGCTCGGGGTTATGTCGGGCATTACTTACTATTCGTTGGCGAAGCGACGCACCGCGCTTCTTGAGAATGAGAGCAAGGAGAGCGACACAAGCGAGCGTTCGCGTTGCCGCCACGCATTGATGCTCATTCTCGCCATCGGTGCAGTGGTGTTTTTCGTTGTGTTTCTGGTCTTGGCACTCGCCGACTGGAGAATGTAGAGAAAGAGCAATGATATAAGCAAAAAGGCGTGCCGTGGTGGCGCGCCTCCTTGTATTGTAGCAGTGATGCGGAATGATTACATGTTCATACCGCCATCGATTTGAATAACTTGTCCCGAAACGTAGCTCGACATGTCGGAAGCGAGGAATAGGCACACATTGGCGATATCCTCAACTTTGCCACCACGGCGAAGCGGAATTTTCTTCATCCATTCGTTGCGAACCTCCTCGGGGAGTTGTTCTGTCATTGCAGTTTCGATGAAACCGGGGGCTACGGCATTGGCGCGCACACCTTTAGGACCAAGCTCTTGAGCGATCGACTTAGCGAGACCAATCATACCGGCTTTGGAAGCCGAGTAGTTGCACTGACCGGCATTTCCGTGAACACCTACAACGCTCGACATATTGATGATAGAGCCGCCGCGCTGACGCAACATGATAGGAGCGCAAGCATGGATAAAGTTGAATGCCGATTTGAGGTTGACATTGAGCACAGCATCCCATTGAGCCTCGCTCATGCGGAGCATCAAACCGTCTTTTGTGATACCGGCGTTGTTTACGAGCACGTCGATTGAGCCGAAGTCTTCTTTGATTTTTGCCACAACAGCCTCTGTTTCGGCAAAGTCGGCAGCATTGCCGGCATAAGCCAAGCACTTAACGCCAAGGGCTTCGATTTCTTTGCGAGTAGCCTCAAGACCGGCTGCCATATCATCGTTGAGAACAAGGTCGGTGAACGCAATGTTGGCACCTTCTTCGGCAAATTTCAATGCAACGGCTTTGCCAATTCCGCGAGCAGCACCTGTGATGAGCGCTGTCTTGCCTTCAAGTAATTTCATTTCCTGATAATTTTATTTTTAACGTTAATTTAATTTTTTAGATTTCAACAAGGAAAGCACCGCAAGAGTAGCCACCGCCAAACACGGTCAATCCCACACGCTGTCCCTTAGTGAGGCGGTGCAGATTTTGCGCAAGAACAAGAGGCGCACTTGCCGAACCGGTGTTTCCGAGTTCCTCTATATTATTAATAAAACGAGAATCTTCCATTTTTAGTGTGTTAGCAACGTTGGCAACGATTCTTTTATTTGCCTGGTGGCAGATAATGTAGTCCAAATCGGCAACTTCCATCTCGGGATGGCAAACATTTTCAAGGGCGTGAATCATATAATGACACGCGTGAACGAAAACGTCGCGCCCGTTTGGCATCGCGATGCCATCTTCGTGAGGACGAAGACGCACACCCTCCGGTCCGCAACCCACATTTCCAAGCCCTTCGGTGAAGATGCGTTTAATGGTGATGTCGCTTTCGGCAACGCGCTCTTTTGAAAGGAAAAATGCAACAGCGCCATCGCCCCACAAGTGCCCGCACTTGGGGTCGGTCTCGTTGGCATAATAAGTGTTGTGCTCAGAGCAAACGAGCAAAGCCTTGTCGGCTTTTCCCATAGCAAAATAGCCCTCTACAATTTCAAGTCCATTAACAAAAGAGGAGCAAGCAGCAGAGGTATACACCGCCTTGGCACCCGAAATGTCATACTTGCGCTGAGCGATGTGCGCAAGAGTGGCAACAGTGTCGTAGGGCGAATAAGCAGCAGACACAATAAGGTTCACATCCTTAACATCATACGGAAGTTTGGCAAGGGCATTTTCAATAGCGTTCAACCCCATTGAATTGTGTCCTTCTCCCTCCCCGGCTTTGGAGCGGGTCTTAATTCCTGTGCGTTTTACTATCCATTCGTCGGTCAATCCGTTGAGTTCCAAAAAGTGATGATTGTCAACCCTTTGTTCGGGAACATAAAAACCAGTTGAATTGATATACATACGTTTCTATTTTGTGTTTATATTATTGTTTTTTAATACCATTCATAATAAAATCGCGGATATACTCCCTTAGAGTCATCCTCTCAATGCCCATTTCCGAGAAATCGTTGCGGATATATGGCACATCGAGTCCATGAAGAGAATAGAGCATAATGGTTGTAGTCTGGTCGATATGCTTGATGCGGAACATCCCCTTCTGCACCCCCTCCGACAAGATTTGCTTGAGGATTGAGAACTCCTGCGCCGAGGTGCTGCGCCGAGCGCGCTCCACCTTCCTCACATCGCGGAAAAAACCCGCGCGCAAAGAGCCGTTTCGCAACACAATCTCCTTCACCGACTCAAATCGTATGAAAATGAAATTCATAAGTTTCTGCTCGGGAGTGAGAGGCTGCTTGATAAGCTCCTGCAGTCGCGCAAGCATCTGGCTACTTTCGCTTTGAACCACAGCATTGTAGATTTCACGCTTGTTTTTAAAATAGGTGTATATAGTGCGGCGACCCTTGTCCGATGCTTCGGCAATGTCGTTCATTGTGGTGTTCTCGATACCCTTCCGGGCAAACAATTGTCTTGCCACCTCTATTAATATGTCGCGCGTTTTAGACACCATTTTATCGTTTAATGCACAATTCTCAAAATTTTGTGCGAAATTAAAGAAATTTTTAGACATAAACGAATAATCAAGCAAGAAAATGAACATTTTGCGAATTTTTGATGTATAAAACCGAAGTTTTAACCAAAATTATATACAAAATGAAATCTCTGCAACGCTCCCGAGGTGCGAGGCTCACAATTTATCCATAAACCAATGGTCGCAACAAGCGGAATGGATGCAATATCCGAGAAAACCGGGCAAACAGACGCTTTGCAAGTGGAAAATATGTTAAAAAACATGGTTTTTGAAATATTTACACCGAAAAAGTTTGCAGATTCAAAAATAGTCACTACCTTTGCAGCCGTAAACATCGCGGGGTGGAGCAGTGGTAGCTCGTTGGGCTCATAACCCAAAGGTCGTCAGTTCGAGTCTGGCCCCCGCCACTAATCAAGACTCTCTCATCGAGAGTCTTTTTTTGTGCCCAAGCCCAAGCCACTGCCCCCACTCCCGTGGATGCCTTTTAATCGGCTCAGCGGAAATCTAGTGGGGATAAGCATAAATCATTGCTAAACGAAATAA
>JBJEKB010000096.1:0-4028 GCA_051878395.1 Muribaculaceae bacterium | reverse complement strand
AGGCGACATCTCTCCACTGCTGTTGCGCACGAAGATATTGTTCAAAGCCTCGGTGTCGAGGCGGTATTCGGGAGCCGCCTGCACCATGACGCGATAGAGTTTAGTGAATCGATTGAGGTTGCTTGAATAGCTTCCTCCCACATATACCGACAAAGTGCTGAGGATGTCGGTCGGCGACACACCATTGCGCTTGCATCGTGCAGCATCCACTTCCACCATGTATTGCGGATATCGGGTTGCGAAAGTGGTGTAGGCGCGCGAAATCTCCGGACGCTTGTTCATGGCGGCTATGAAATTGTTGGTGTATTTCAGCAAGTCATCCACGCTGCCCCCTTTCTTGTCCTGGACATAGAGGTCGAAGCCATTGCTCATGCCGTAGCCCGAAATCATCGGACTTGTGGAGACTCGTATTGTGGCAGCCTTGATGCTGTCGGTGCGACGATATATCTCGTTCATCACCGAATTGATATCATCGCCCTTCTCTGTGCGGTCGCTCCAATTCTTCAATCGTATGGTAAACGAACCCGCAGAAGCCGACTGGTTGTGAACAGCATCCTTGCCGGTAACTCGCGAGAATATCTTAATCTGCGGAATATCGCATATTGCGGCTTGAATCTCGTCCATGATGCGGGATGTCTCCTCAAGGTTGCTGCCGGGAGATGTCTGCACATTCACATTGATTGTTCCCATATCTTCTTGTGGCACAAGACCTGTCTTGGTTGAATTCATTAGCAAAATGAGTGCCACAACCGCAACGACGATGCTCCCGAGGGTTATACCCTTGCGACGCAACAAAAACGACACCCCTTTCATATACCGTTGCTGCACATGGCGGAAAGAACGGTCGAAGGCGTAGTGAAAACGGTCGGAAAAGCCCGAAGCCTTGCCATTGCGAGGACGCAGAATGAGTGCGCAAAGGGCTGGGCTGAGGGTCATGGCATTGAGAAGCGAGATGGCAACCGCCACAGCCATTGTCAATCCGAATTGGGTGTAGAAGGTGCCTGTAGTTCCTCCCATAAAGCACACCGGGATGAACACTGCCATAAACACAACGGTGGTGGTAATCAGCGCAGTAGTCAATCCACCCATGGCATCCACCGTTGCGCGATACGCCGATGTGTATCCCTCGTCGAAACGTGCCTGCACAGCCTCGACCACAACAATACTGTTATCCACCACTGTGCCGATGACAAGCACCAAGGCAAAGAGTGTCAGCAGGTTGAGGCTGAATCCCACAACACACAGAAAGGCAAAGGTGCCTATGAGCGACACAATGATTGCCAATGAGGGAATTAGTGTGGCTCGCATGTCGTGCAAGAAGAAATAGACAACAAGCACTACAAGAATGATGGCAATGACAAGAGTCTCCACGACATTGGCTATCGAGGCATCGAGGAAGTCTTTTGTGCTTGTGATGTCGGTGAGCACCATCCCTTTCGGCAGTGATGAAGCGACTTCGGCTGTAACCTTGTCGATTTCCTTGATAATCTCATTGGCATTCGAGCCAGAAGTCTGAGCCATCATACAGTTTGCGCCCGGGTGTCCGTTGGTCTCGCTGAACATGGCATAATTCTCGGCACCCATCTCGATGCGCGCCACATCTTTCAGCCGCAACACATCACCCGAGGGGAGAGACTTGATGACCATATTGCCGTATGCCTCTTCCTCTTCATAACGGCCGCGATATTTGAGCACATATTGGAAGGTGTTTTCCGACTCGGCTCCAAGGGTGCCTGTCGGCGACTCCACATTCTGCTCTGCCAGCACCGAAGTGATGTCGGATGGCATCAATCCATACTGCGCCATCTTCAGCGGGTCGAGCCAAATGCGCATAGCATAGCTGGCACCCCAGATGTTCACATCGCCCACACCGGCAATACGCGACAGTTGTGGCTCGATGTTGATTTTCATATAGTTGGTGAGAAAATTCGAGTCAAATTCATCGTCGGGCGCATAGAGTGATATCGATTTGAGCGAATTGTTCTGACGCTTCCGCACCGTGATACCCGATTTGGTTACTTCCGCCGGCAGCAACCCCTGAGCCGAAGCCACACGGTTCTGCACATTCACCACCGACATATCGGGGTCGGTGCCCTGCTTGAAATATACACTTATCGAGGCGGAACCTGTGTTGGTGGCTGTCGATGTCATATACATCATGTTCTCCACACCGTTGAGCTGTTCTTCCAATGGCGTGATGACACTCTTCATCACCGTTTCGGCATTAGCACCTGTATAGGTTGCCGAAACACGCACCGTTGGTGGAGCAATGTCGGGAAACTGTTCGATTGGCAACTCGCTCAAGCCGATAAGTCCCACAATAATGATTGCCACCGAAATCACGCCCGACAATATCGGGCGGTCGATGAATGTCTTGATGCTCATAGCCTACTCCTTTCCGTTTTGTGTAACCACTGTTGCACCTTCCTTCACGAGCCCCGCACCTTCGGCTATGATTACGTCGTCCGGCGACAAACCAGCCTCCACGATGTATTCCTTCCCATTGTTCTGCGGGTAGAGCGTTACACCCACAGACTGAGCCTTTCCGTCAACCACCTTGAAAACAAATTTTCTGTCTTGCAACTCAAATGTGGCTCCCTGTGGGATGATGATGGCATTTTCGATGACCGTAGGCACGACAACCGAGGCACTGCCGCCACCGCACAACAAGCCGCTGGGGTTGGGGAAATCGGCACGAAGTGTAACAGCGCCAGTGCCCGATGAAACAATACCACTCACTGCCGATATCCGTCCGCGCTCACCATAAAGTTTGCCTCCCGACATGCGCAACTCCACATCGGGCATCTCGCGGATGAAGACATCGAGCGACCCATAGCGCTCTGTGAGGCTGTTTATCAGGCTTTCGCTAAGCGAGAAATAGGCATATATGCGACTATTGTCCGACACTGTTACGAGAGGCTCGCTGATACTGCTGCTCACAAGCGCGCCCACGCGATAAGCTATCATACCTGCCACTCCGTCAACCGGACTCTTCACTTCGGTATATGAGAGGTTGTTGCGGGCATTGACCTCCTGCGCCTGCGCTTGCGCCAACGCCGCTTCGGCAGCAGCCAGGTCGTTACGAGCGGAAAGCAGGTCGTATTCCTGCACCACATTCTTCTCGCGAAGCATCTTGGTGCTTTCCATATTGAGTCGTGCTGTGGCGAGTTTTGCCTCGGCGCTCTTCACATTGGCTGTGGCTTCTGCCAACGAAGCCCTATATGGCACCTGGTCGATAATGAAAAGGGTCTGCCCCTTGCGCACTGTTTGCCCCTCGTCGATGCAGATGCGTGTTATAAATCCATTCACTTGCGGACGCACCTCCACCACCTGTTGTCCTTCCAGCCGTGCGGAATATTCCTGCTTGAGAGTGCAAGTTTGCCGTGTCACGGTCATCGTCTTGTAACTGTTGATTTCCTCTCTGGAAGCTGTCGGTGTGCAGGCAATCATTGTGATTCCCGCCATTACTATCAATAGAACCTTTTGATTCATACCATTATAACTATTTTTGATGCAAAAATAGCCATTATGCCACAAGCGGAATCCCGGTTTTGCCAAAGTGGCAGTAGAAAGACGGTTTTTGGTGGTAAATATCTCGGCGGAAATATTTCATTTAAGGAAAAAATGCCCTAACTTTACATCATCAAAATAATCTCGAATGAAAAACGTACCGCTATACACCGACCTGGCTTTCTGTCTCATCTTTCTGCCACTCATGATTTTTGCATTTCCGGTAGAAAGATGGTGGGGAACCTATCCTCTGTTTTTCAGCTCGTTTGTTGTGTGGCTTTATATCACTTATTTCCTGTATAAATACTTTATTATCCCGCAGTTGTTTCATAGCGGCCGCTCCCGTGGCTATGCCGTGGCTTTCATTGTCATAACGCTCATTGTTACATTTCTCTTTTCTTCCTACGAAATCACTTCGCCGTTCTATCATGTCCGCCAGCAACATGGCGAGATGCTGTCATATCCGGTGTGGGGCGTGCGCCAGAACAAGCAGGCTGTTTGGCTGCATTTCATCATTG
>JBJEKB010000095.1:0-4035 GCA_051878395.1 Muribaculaceae bacterium | reverse complement strand
TGCCACCCGATACATCACCTTCGAGATAGAAGCACTTGATATCATTCAAGCGGCTTGAAGTCCAAGGATCAAAGAAGTTTTGAGCGAAAAGGTTGTTGACGATTACAGGAGTCATAGCCACGGCAGTTGCGCGAGCCCAAAGGTTGATTGCACCACCATCGTCGCTTGTAGGATTACCTGAGATATTGCCTACGAAAGTGTTGTTTACAATCACAGGTGAGAAGCCGTTGGTTTTGTTTGCGTGTTGAATGTAGATGGCACCACCACGGTCGGCTGTGTAGTTGTTGGCAAATGTACAGTTGGCAATATAAATTTGGGGAGTGTCTTTGTCGGCGCGAGAGTTAACTGCGATAGCACCACCTTCGGGGCTGATGTTGTGAACAAACGAAGAGTTTGTGATGCGGGCATTAACACCGTCGTAGATACAGATTACACCACCACTATAGCTACCCTTTGATTCATTCTCATAGAAGTAGCATTGGTCGATAACTACTGTACCGCCGGAGATGCGCATAACGGCACCATTCACTTTCTTATCAACATCTTTGTTGTTGTAAGCTTCGCAATTGGTCATTGTCATCTTGGCAGTGCTTGTGATTGTCATTGCGATGTTTTTACAACCGGTGAATTTAAGATTTTTGAAAGTGATGTCGCTTTCAGCACCCAATTTGAAGAGACGGTTAACCGATGAAAGAATAACCGGGGTGGCATTCTTTTTGTTCAAGCCATCAAATGAGATAACTTTTCCAATAAGGTCCATTTCGTCGATACCTTCGGGAAGGACAAGTTCTGTACCGTCGAAATCGAAGTCGATAGTGGTTGCTGTACCGGTGGGGGTGTCGGCGATGATTTTCATCAACGAGCCTTCAGTGTTGGCATCCATTACAGAAGTAGTAACAGTTGCGGCGTTACCGCACAATGTTCCTGCAAATAGAGCAAGAGACATTAAGAGAGTACTCTTTTTCATAATTTAAATTTTTAGTTAAACAAAATAATTATTTAGGTTATTGAAGTTCGATATCCGATTGAATTGAATATTGATTTTGGTCATCTCTACGGGTAATAGTGGCAACCACCGGAAGGTGGTCAGATACATCACTTGCAGTGATGCCAAGAGTGGAGAAATCTACTTGCGTAGCATTTGAGAATGAGAATTGCAACATTTTTCCAATGTTTCGATTATATGCAAGAATCATATCGATAGTCTTTGTAGGCTCATCGCTTGGATATGAGTATGTAGATGGCGAGTTGAGCATATAGAAACCATTCCCAAACAAGTAATCAATTGCACCACCTGTGATAGTTTCATTTAAATCGCCTGCAACAAATACTGCTTTCGATGATTTTTGTGTATATTCGGCAATCCAATTTGCCATTTCCATTCTATCACTGCTTTCAAGCCCCATGTGGGTGCACATAAACACGTAATCGGAAAATTCGGCTATGATTATTCCGCGTGCGGGGTCTTCAAGCTCATTGGTTGAATGAGTCTCGAAAGTTTTTGTGGTGATTCTAATGGGTGTTTCCTTGTACATTAATGCAATGCCATAGTTGCTGAGTAAGGATGTTTTAACGGCAAGGAATTCATATTTATATCCCAGCGAAGCCGCAGCATCGTCGATTTTTCCGGAAGACCACACTTCTTGAACCGCAACTACATCGGGATTTATGCTCCCAATGATTGTCTCTAAATTGCTTTGCTTTGTGCTTGAATCATACTGAGAGCCTTTCACGTTATAAGACATAAACACCTCAGATTTTGCTACCTGAGCAGATGCAAGCAATAGAAATGCAAATAAAACAGTTTTTAATGTTTTCATATTTTTTAGTTTTAGAGGATTACTTTGATGGTTTTGTTGATTGTGCCATTAGAGAGCGACACAAAGTAAACTCCGCGGGGAAGTCCTTCGATGTTGATGCTTTGCGATTTGGCAGTCTTAACAAGGCTCCCTGTCGCTGAAAACAACATGGCATCGGCTACAGACTCCAATCCGGATATTTCGAGGTTGCCGCCATTTCTTGTTATGCTGATATTATCGGCTGAGACACTTTCCACCGATGAATCTTCGGGGCGAATCAAAACATACACCGGCAGGTGGTCGCTGACATCGCTGAGAGTGAGCGATGCTACCTCGGCAATGCCCGATTCGATACAAGTGAATTTCATTGCATCCACATAACGATTGTAGCAGATAATCATATCGATGCACGAAGTAGGGTCGTCGGCAGGATATGTGTATATGTCGGTATCGTTGATGATTTTGAAACCATTGTTTTTGAATGTAACCATTGCCCTGTAGGTGGGTTGTGCGTTGAAGTCGCCGGCTACAAAGACCGCCTTGGTTTGTTGGCGCGCATAATCGATTATCCACGCAGTGGCAGTGTCGCGGTCGTCGGCATTAAGCGAATAGTGGGTTGAAATGAAGATGTATTTCGGGAATTCGGCAATAATTATGCCTCGGTCTTCTTTATCGCTTGAATCTGTACCGCGAGTGAAGGTGTGTGTGGTTACGGCAATCGGTTCCTCCTTAGATAACAACCCGATGCCATAGTAAGTGCCTACGAGAGCGTGGAAAGAATAGTGCATCGAAGTGCCATCGGCGATATCTTTCAGATAGTTATGTCGTTGTAGCAGAACAGTGCGGTTGTCAACTTCCTGCACTGCGACTACATCGGGGTTGGCATTATTGATAACGGTAATAATGTCGGCACACCGTGCATCGGTCATTCCGTGACCTTTAATATTATATGACATCATTTTGATGTCGGCAGCGCTTGCTTGCACCACCATCAGCAATGAGAATACTATTGAGAAAATCTTTTTCATGTTATTATAGTTTATTTTATATATTCGAGTATTGAAATGATAGGCAAGTGGTCGGACAATGTCGATTGGATTGCCTGAGTGGAAATTAGTCGCCATTTCTCCGCAGGACGTGCATAAATGTAGTCGAGTTTGAGAAACGGACCTTTAGCCGGGAACGTAAATGCCGAATCTGTTGCCGGAAACCATTTAACATTCATCACATCGGTGATTGCCGCTGTGTAGTGCCTTGCATTAAAGTCGCCGGCAATCACAGTCGGGTAGGGGATGTGAGATAAATGCTCGGTAATCCATTCGGCTTGAATTTTCCTTGTCTCCGGGCTCACAACATCGAGGTGAGTTCCGTTGAATGATATTGTGTCTTCTCCCATTTCAAAAACACCCGCAAGCAAAGCCCGAGGCTCGGTGTTTTGAGGATTGGGAAGCATGATTTTTTCTACTTTAATTGCAGGATACTTAGAAAGCATGGCAATGCCTTCGTATCCGCCGCGATAGGGTATTGTCTTGCCATAGAATCCAAACATTCCTGTGTGGTAGGCGAGTTCGCCGATAAAATCCTTGCCGTTTTGGTGCGGGGCAAGACGCCGCATTGTGTGCACATCCACTTCCTGGAGTGCCACGAAATCGGGGTTGAACGCAATGATGTGTTCGGCAAGTTGTTCGAGAGTGGCAAGTTCTCCGAGACGGAGATTGTAAGTCATCACTCTGATGCGCAAAGTGTCGCTTCCACTTGCCGATGCCCGAAATGGGCAAAGGCAAGCGATTATAATCAAAATTGATATTGCAAAGCGACTTCTCATTTCTGTGTTATCTAATGTATTCCATTTCTGTAACAATAGGCAAGTGGTCGGAAAGCACCGAATGTACAGCCTGTGTGCGAATCACCTTCCATCCTTTTTGAGGAAGGGTGAAAAGATAGTCAATCTTGGTTCTTGGTGCCCAAGAAGGATAGGTTAAATCGTCGTTGGTGACATTGCCCCACACCTTTCTCATTTCCACAATAGGCTTCTGGCTCGGCTGTGTGTTGAAGTCGCCGCCAAGAATGGTGGGGTATTTTGCATTTTTGAAATAATTGTTGATGAAATCAACCTGTTGCAAGCGAGTTTTCTCCGAAGACACTTCGAGGTGGGTGCAGGCAAAGGTGATGGTGTCTTGCTCCATCTCAAAATTGCCGACTATCAAGCCGCGTTGCTCCTTTTTCTCCGGATTTG
>JBJEKB010000094.1:0-4041 GCA_051878395.1 Muribaculaceae bacterium | reverse complement strand
TGTACCAGGATAATTTAGCAAGAAAATTGCTAAAACATTCTAAGACAAATAGTTATAAAATGTAAGTCGTTGAGTAATAGATAGGTATAGACACAAAAAAGAGTCACCACCAATAGTAGGTGATGACCCTCGAGTGATCCGGCTGGGACTCGAACCCAGAACCCTCAGCTTAGAAGGCTGATGCTCTATCCAGTTGAGCTACCGAACCTCACCTTGTTTTGCGGCGCAAAGGTAGTGATTTTTTGGCGATTTTGCAAATATTTTGCATCGTTTCTGCTTTTTATCTCACTAAAATGCTTTGTTCGAGCATCTAAACGCCTATATTTCAGAATGATGTGCTATCGAGGGCGCCGATGTTAATCTTTGAGCGGATTCCACCCTTGTGCCTTCAACTCGAGTTCGGTGTCGTCGCGTGTTATGAGCGCGTAGCCGAGTTCGGGTGCTGTGATGTGTCCTATCACTTTAATGTTGTCGAGGTTGTTCACTCGGTCGTGCATAGTGAGGGGAACGGTGAAGAGCAACTCGTAGTCCTCGCCACCATTTAGCGCCACGGTGGTAAGGTTCATATTAAATTCTTCTGCCATCACAGCGGTTTGGTAGTCGATAGGAATTCGTTCTTCGTAGATGCGGCATCCCACGTTGCTTTGCTTGCAGATGTGGATGAGTTCGGAAGACAAGCCATCGCTTATGTCCATCATCGATGTGGGTACGATTCCTTCGTCGTCGAGGAATTCGATGATGTCGCGGCGTGCTTCGGGCTTGAGTTGGCGCTCAAGGATGTATTCTTTTCCCGAGAAATCGGGGGTGAATCCTTTCACTTCTTTTGCCACACGAGATTCGCGTTCAAGGAGTTGCAAACCCATGTATGCGGCACCGAGGTCGCCGCTGACGCATATCAAATCGGTGTTCTTGGCGCCATTTCGATACACGATTTTGTCTTTCTGTGCCTCTCCAACGCAGGTGATGCTAATGATGAGCCCTGTTACCGATGCCGAGGTGTCGCCTCCCACGATATCCACGCCATAGATTTCGCAAGCGGCACGGATTCCGGAGTATAGCTCCTCGATATGCTCCACGGTGAAGCGTTTTGAGATGCCGAGCGATACGGTGATTTGTTTCGGCGTGCCGTTCATTGCGTAGATGTCGGAGAAATTCACCACCGCTGCTTTATATCCGAGATGCTTGAGGGCTACATAGTTGAGGTTGAAGTGTATGCCTTCGAGCAATAGGTCGGTTGTAACGAGTGTTTGCTTGTCGCCATAGTTGAGCACGGCGGCATCGTCGCCCACGCCTTTTAGTGTGGATGGATTGACATTTTTCAAGTCTTTTGTGAGGTGGTCAATGAGACCAAACTCACCGAGTGTGGAAATTTCTGTTTCAGACATTTTATCGATTCAACAAGATGTGTGCTGATTTATACATATTTAATCTAAGGGATTATGGTCAATGCATCGCTTGCGAGGCTTGACGCAACTCATCCCTGAGTTCCTGAACGAAGTTTTCGCGCTGGAAGTTGACAAATTGCACTTCTATCGGGATGTAGAAAATGCTTGATTTGAGTGCCTGCGGGAAATATGGGTTGTTGGCAAAACGGACTGCATCTTTTTCTGTCGTTACTATCATGCGGCGCGCTTTGTCGCTTAGTTTGTTATATCGTGACGCGATGAGGTCGAGGTCGTGTTTCTCGAAGCGATGGTGGTCGCTGAAATGAATCACTTTCACCTTGGCTTTGAAACTGCGCAGATAGCGTACAAATGGCCTGGGGGTGGCGATTCCGGTTACGCATAGTATCGAGTCGGCTTCGGTCAATTGTGCCATGTAGGGGATATATGTCGAAAATTCGGGAAATACCGACTGCATATTCCCATAGGCGTATTGCGAGAAGAAGAGGTGTTGTGATGGATAGAGGTTGAGCCGATTTTTCACAAGGCGGAAGTCGAGCGGATTCATCTCGGGGCATTTGGTTACAATCACCATTGTGGCGCGCCGAAGCGAGTCGAACGAGTCGCGCAGCCTTCCATACGGCAGAAATCTGTCGATGTCGGGCATTCGGTTGTATTCCATTGTAACCACCGAGATTGTGGGCTTCACTTTCCTGTGCTGATAGGCATCGTCGAGAATTACGAGATTGATATCGGGATAAATCTCTCGCAATCGGTCGATTCCGAGGCAACGGTCTTCACACACGGCGAGTTTTATCTTGCCGCGGAATTTGTTATACATCTGGTATGGCTCGTCGCCTATGTCGTCGGGCGACGATGTGGTCGAGGCGAGGATAAATCCCTTGGTGAGGCGCTTGTATCCGCGACTCAACACTGCCACTTTGTATTCTCCTGCCAGTTGCGACACTATGTATTCGGTGTGAGGGGTCTTTCCGGTTCCTCCCACAGCGAGATTGCCCACTACAATCACCGGGATGTCGAACGACCTGGATTTCTTCCATCCCCAGTCGTAAAACTTGTTGCGCAGCCACACCGCCGCCCCATATACCACTGATATGGGGCGGAGGATGAGTTCTGAAAGTATTTTTGAACGCTTTTTAGCCATGCAACAAAGTTTTTGGTGATTGCTTACCAGGCGTATTGTTCGAGCATTCGAGCTTGGATAGGACTCTTCTCAAATGCGTCAACAATGCGTTCCTTCTCGGCGATAACGGCATCGATTTCGGCGCCAAACGATGGACGCATGCTACGCTTGATGTAGCGGCGGAATGCTTTCATTATGTCTTCATCGCCCGATTGAGGCTTAACGATATCGGGATTGTCGATTCCGGCTTCTTTTGCAACCCAGTTGATTGCATCCTCAATTCCACCGAGCTCATCTACAAGCCCGATGTTCAACGCCATCTCACCTGTCCACACTCTGCCTTCGGCTATCGCCTTAATGCTGTCGATAGGCATATTTCTGCCGGTGGCGCAACGCCCGGTGAATAGTTCGTATCCATTGTTCACCATCTGCTGGAAGCGATTTCTTACAGTTGCAGGCATGTCGTTGAATGTTGACAATTTACCGACCTCGTGGGTTGACACACTCTCAAAATTCACACCGATATTCTTCGAAAGGGTGGACATGTTAAACATCATTCCGAAAATACCGATAGAGCCGGTGAGGGTGGTTGGCTCGGCAAAAATGCGGTTAGCGCCGCATGAGATATAGTACCCGCCCGATGCGGCATAATCGCCCATCGACACGGCAACAGGTTTGCCTGTGGCTTTGAACTTCTCGATGGCTGCCCACATCTGCTCGCTGTCGAATGCGCTTCCTCCCGGTGAATTTACACGGAACACAAGTCCTTTAATGTCATCGTCTTCGGCCGCATCGAGGATGTATTCGTTGATATCCTCATAGTTGATTGCATTATCCTCGGCAGAAGAATTGATTTCGCCTTGGGCATATATCACGGCGATGTCGCCATCGGTCTTGTTCGGTTCTTCAAAAAGTGTTGCGGCGTCGGCAACCGATACAAAATTTATATCTGTATCATCGTCGAGCGACAAAGTGCGACGCAATACATCTTCAAATTCAAATTCATACAACTTGCGGTCAACAATTTTGTTGTCGATGAGGAAGTCTGTGGGTTGAAGGGGTGCGATGCTGTCAACCCATGCATCAACATCGGCAACCTTCACTCCGCGACCTTCCGATATGCCTGTCGCAATGTGCTTCCAAATGGAGTTGAGATATTGCTCGGTTTGCAGGCGGTTGGCATCGCTGATATGCTCGAGCATATATGGCTCAACGGCGCTCTTGAATGTCCCCACCTTGAAAACCTCTGCCTTTACACCAACATTGTCGAGCAATTTCTTGAAATATGGCAACTCTGTGTGAAGTCCTTGCAAATCTACAGTGCCTTGGGTGTTGACAAACACGCTGTCGGCAATCGATGCAAGGTAGTATTCGCCTTGTGAATAATTATCGCCATAGGCATACACCCATTTGTCGGTTGTTGCCTTGAAATTGGCAAGTGCCTCATGCACTTCGTATGCTTTTGCGGTGCCGCAAGCAAGACCGTTAGCCTTGAGCACAACACCTGCAATATTT
>JBJEKB010000093.1:0-4072 GCA_051878395.1 Muribaculaceae bacterium | reverse complement strand
GATGAAATCTATATCTTCTCTTTTTATACCACTCTTTTCAAACAACTTGTTTGCTGCCTCAACAGCCATATCTCCTGCTGTAGTATCATTATCTGCAATGTGACGCTTTAACACCCCAACACCCTTAGCTGTTTTCTCTACACACGAGTTCTTCAATTGTGCTTGTAACTCATTGTTATCCAACTCATAGGGGGGGGTAAAACAATGTATCGACTTAATATATGCCATATTGATTTTTCTATTATACTAATACTCCTTCTCCACCTCCGCTTATATCTATTGCACCTCCAGTCATCCAAGAAGATGCATCGCTCAATAGATAAATTGCAAGGTTTGCCACATCATCCACTTGTCCAAACCTTTTCAGAGGATAATTCTGTTCTGCCATTTTCAAATCTTCTTCGCTAAGCACATTGGTTATCATGTCAGTCCAGACCATACCCGGACAGATGCAATTTACTCGTATCTGACGTGGCGCCAATTCAAGGGCAAGACATTTTGCATATGACACGACAGCACCCTTTGATGCGCTGTATATTGCATTGCCCATTGATGGACTCTTGTAAGCACGCGAAGCTAAATAAACGATAGAAGCCCCCTTGTTGACTTTCTTCTTGGCAAGCAGTTCCGCCTGGAGAAGCATTGGCGCTTCGATATTTGTCTTCATAACAAAGTCAATATCATCTTGTGTTACAGCCTTGCATGGGATGCGGTTTGCTACTCCGGCACACATCACGATACCATCGAGCTTTGGCATTTCCAAAACCATAGATTTCACAGCCTCCATATCACTCAAGTCGGCAGCCATGACTTTGTGCTCTCCATCCGGCAACAACTTTAAGACCTCGTTCAGCCGCTCCGTGTTCCTTCCGTTTAGTATCACTGTAGCTCCCATCTTGGCACAGGCAAGAGCTGTTCCCTTGCCTATTCCAGATGAAGCACCGGTAACAAGAATCTGTTTACCTTTGAGAGAAAACGGATTGAATTGTTCCATATTTCCGTGTTACTTGTTGTTGATGAGATTGAAAACATCCTCCACAGTAACGCAATCCTTCAATTCTGCACCTGTGATTGATTTACCATACTGCGTCTTAGCGAGAGCGATAACACCCATTCCGGTGAGCGAAGACCACTCGTCAAGGTCGTGAAACGCTGTTGTCAATGTGATTTCTGATGCATCTGTGTCATCGAACTGGTCGGCGAAGTTCGCCAAGAATTCATTTTTATCCATTTTTGTAAAATTTAATTGATTAATACTACTTTATAAGAATCTTAGACATCCAATTTTTGTGCGGGAATACCAATGTATAGGTAGCCGTCCTTTGTATTTCTCATAACAACAGAGCCGGCTCCGATACGGGTGTTATTGCCAATTTTTAGATATTGCAATACAGCACTCTTCACCCCCATAAAATTACATTCGCCGAAAATAACTCCACCGGAGATGTTGCACGAAGGCATTATCACGTTGTAGTTACCAATGCTCGCATCATGCC
This sequence comes from Muribaculaceae bacterium, assembly GCA_051878395.1. Lineage (GTDB taxonomy): Bacteria > Bacteroidota > Bacteroidia > Bacteroidales > Muribaculaceae > W0P31-042. Next base: position 2,576 of record JBJEKB010000093.1, on the reverse strand, counting down.
CCACAGGAATAAAGCCATTGAATACATTGAAATCTCCTATTGTTACGTTGCAACTAATTAGGCAACCGGAACAGATGATATTCCCCTTGCCTATTCGCACATTATGCTTGTCGAGCCACGTTACACTTGGAGCAATCACATTAGGAAAATCTACAAGCGGATTGGTAATATCCTCAGCCACAAGTTTCAATACCTTAGGAGAGCCAATCGCAATTGCAATGTCGAGCGGAGTTTTCCATTGGTTCAGTTCCTTTCTTCCGCCAATGACGCTTCCATATTCATTGCAAGTTCCTTTTAGCGATTCATTATCATCAAAGAAGCCTATGAAATTCCACCTTGGCTCATCAAGGCTTTCATTTATTATCCTAATCAAGCAAGCGACCTCACGTCCGAAACCGCCTGCGCCAAAAATTGCGATATCTTTCATGTTTAGTTATGTCCATTAAAAGCCTCCATCGTGGCACGTCCCTCTTGGGAAATGTCGGCGCGACAAAGTACTTTTTTTATAGTTATAAATATCACCTTCAAATCGGTCCAAAGTGTGCAATGATCGACATACCACACATCGAGTTTGAACTTCTCGGTCCAGCTTATGGCATTGCGCCCATGGCACTGTGCCCATCCGCTAATGCCCGGACGCACCTCATGACGGCGCGCCTGCTCCTTGCTGTATAGGGGAAGATACTGCACCAATAGCGGCCGGGGACCAATCAAAGCCATATCGCCTTTGAGTACATTTATCAACTGTGGCAGCTCATCGATCGAGGTGGAGCGGACAAACTTGCCCACCTTGGTGAGCCGCTCGGCATCGGGAAGGAGATTGCCATCGGCATCGCGCTCATCGGTCATGGTCTTGAACTTAATCACCTTGAAAATCTTGCCATGCAGCCCCGGACGCTCTTGAAAGAAAAAGGCGCCCGCCCCTTTGTTGGCAAAGTGCAGCCAAATGGCAACAATGAGCAATATGGGCCAGATGATAAGCAAAGCGATTAAAGCAATAGTGAAGTCAATCACCCGTTTGAAACAGTGTTTGTACATAATTTTGATTTGATTATTTCTTTGGATTTTTTCGATTTTTACCGAATTATTCCTTTGGATTTTTTCATTTTGTGTAACTATACGCCCACGTTTTAGAGAGGGGCGGAGACGGGCTTAAGATGTTTCATAATAGCCTTGAAGGTGCGGTCCGTAGTATAGTTTTCGAGGAAGAACTTGTAGCCGTTCTCTCCCATTTGCGTTATGTCGGAAGCAAGCATACGGTCGATTGCCATGACAAAGGCCTCCACCGAATTGCTTGGGCAATAGAGGCCGTAGCCATTTTGCTCTGCCAATGTGCCTGTATCGCAATTCGGGTCGGTGCAAGCAATTATTGGCTTCCGGCTCATTAAGTAAGGAAGCAGACGGCTGGGATAATTGGGGATAGTGAAGCGATAATCGAGGAATATAAGCCCCACATCGCATGCCTCAGCCAATATGTCATAATCCACCTTTGGCAACCTGCGGAATACCGACACCGCCTTGGGATGACATTCATTCACAAAAGCCTCTAATCGAGGATATTCCGTTCCGTCGCCCACAATTACAAAGTGGCAATCCTCGCGGTCCTTCACTGCCTTCATGCACTCCACGAGGAATGGGATGCCTTGCGGCTTGCCCATATTGCCGCCATAGATGAATATAGGCTTATCGGTGGGAAGCTGATACTTTTGTCTTATACTCTTCCGCTCTTCGGCGATTTGACTATTTGGCGCTTCGTCGGCGGCAGGCACATCGTAGGAATTTGGCGCAATCTCCACCTTCTCGGCGCTCACATCCGGGTTATGCTCGAGCACATACCTCACATTTGCCGGGCTCATGCAGCCGATATAATCCGAAATTCGGTACAATTCCTTCTCCTTCCGTCGGAACATATCGTACAGCCGCCCCTTCGCCCCGGTTTTCGACATCATTCCAAGATCCACGGCATTTTGCGGGAAAATATCCTTCAAAAGCAGATAGGTTACAGCCTCGGGATTTCGCTTCTTCGCCGCCTTAATCACCTTGTTGAACGTGATGGGAGGCGTGGAATAGAGAATAACATCGAAACTGATGTTTTTGAAATAGCGATTAATGGCTCGCAGGAACAAAGGCTCAAGCAACAGCTGCCCGATGCCCTTCTCTATGATAGAAGTCTTCGTAACATTCAGCGTCTTCACACCGAGAAGGTGAACACCATTCTCATATTTCAACTCCGTGTTTTGTTTCATACGCCGCTCGAGCGGGAACACGATGTGCACATTATGCCCCTCATCGCGGAATTTCCGCATCAAATCGGTGTAAATGCCACTCGCCTCGATGTTCCCCATCTGCGACGACATAGTGAGAAAAAGAATATTCATAGTAAAAAACAAGTCTAAAAGCGCCTCACAAGCCTATTTTATAGTGTTCAAAAATTGCATATATAAGCGCTACTTTTCTTCTGCATTCTTTGCTATCAGCAGCTTGCCGCCGGCTATTAACTTTTGCAACAAACTATCTATCGCACACCATTATCATTTGATAATCTCAATCACATTTTCTGCACCAGAATATAGTAT
>JBJEKB010000092.1:0-4083 GCA_051878395.1 Muribaculaceae bacterium | reverse complement strand
CTTGGAATCTCGGGCAAAACGCACCTTCCGAATTATGGAGAGTTTTATGAACGCAGGTGGTTTCGTACTGCGCCCAAAGAAACCAACGATATCGAATACGCCGGACAAATAGGGATACCATTCTCATCGAGAATTCTTTATCGCTGCGGTAAACAAGTGGTGTTTATAGAAATTTGCGAGGACCTTTGGACTCCGATACCGCCAAGTTCGATTGCATCGATGAAGGGGGCGAATATCATAATCAACATGTCGGCGTCCAACGAAGTAATTGGCAAGCACAACTATTTGATTTCATTAATCAAGCAGCAATCGGCGCGCACACAAAGCGCATATATCTATGCATCTGCCGGTTTTGGAGAGTCGAGTACCGATTTGGTATTTGCAGGAAACGGAATTGTGTGCGAAAATGGAACATGCCTAATGGAAAGCGAGCGTTTCTCATATAAATCCGCCCTGCACTATTGCGATGTGGATGTCGAGAGAATAATGTCATGCAGAACTCGCACCTCGACATTTACCGAGGCAGTTACAGGCGATATGTTCACAACTGTTGATTTTGCCCAAAGAGATACCGCAGGAAGAGAACTTTGCCGATTCATCGACGCATTTCCTTTTGTTCCATCGGAAGATGAACAACTCAACAAGCGATGCGAAGAGATAGTGAACATCCAAACCGGCGGATTGATGCAGCGCCTTGACTTCACTCGATGCAAGTCGCTCGTTGTTGGTGTATCGGGAGGACTTGACTCCACCCTCGCGTTGCTCATCGCAGTGCGCGCTTTCGACAGGCTTAACATTCCTCGCAAAGGCATCTTCGGTATCACTATGCCTGGATTCGGCACTACAGACCGAACATACAACAATGCCATTAACTTGCTCCATGAATTGGGCGTTTCCGTCAAGGAAATATGCATAGCAGATGCAGTAAAGCAGCACTTTAAAGATATTGAGCACGACATTGCTAATCACGATATTACATACGAGAACTCTCAAGCTCGCGAGCGCACTCAAATCTTGATGGATTATGCCAATAAAGTGGGTGGCATGGTGCTCGGAACAGGAGATCTTTCCGAACTTGCCCTCGGCTGGGCTACCTATAATGGCGACCACATGTCGATGTATGGCGTAAATGCCGGTGTGCCCAAAACTCTTGTGAAATATCTGGTGAAATGGATAGCGACACACGATAGCAACGAATCACTTCGCAAGACATTACTCGACATATACGACACACCGATTAGTCCGGAGTTGCTTCCAGCCGATGACAAAGGCAATATCGCTCAAAAGACCGAAGATCTTGTGGGGCCATACGAACTGCATGATTTCTTTATTTACAATCTCATACGCAACTGCTATTCACCCGAGAAGATATTCTATCTGGCATTGAAAGCATTCGATGGCAAATACGACTCGAAAACGATAGAACATTGGTTAAGAACATTCTACCGACGCTTCTTCAACCAGCAGTTTAAGCGCAGTTGCATGCCCGATGGACCAAAAGTGGGTAATGTCTCACTGTCGCCACGAGGCGATTGGAGAATGCCGAGCGATGCTTCGTCAACCGACTGGCTCCCCAAAAATTTCAATTTGTAAATAGGTATGCTCTCGGTTTCCATAGTCTGTTACAATACCGACTGCGAGGAGCTCGGCAGATGTCTTGATTCGCTCAACGCTCCTATAGTATCGACAATTTATATCGTCGATAACTCTTCGCAATCATATATCAAGGATTTTTGTGCAACACACAAAAATGTGGAATACATACCGAGCAAAAATGTAGGCTATGGTGCGGGACATAATATCGCAATAAGAAAAACAATTGAAAATAACGAGGAATACCATCTTGTGCTCAATAGCGATGTGTATTTCGAGCCCGACACACTGGATAAACTTGTGGAATATATGGAGAATAACAAGGATGTGGCGCAAGTGCAACCGCGAATTACATATCCCGATGGCACACTTCAATACACCTGTCGCCTTCTCCCCACCCCACTCGACTTGATTTTCCGCCGATTCCTCCCGAAATGCATAATTGAGCATAGAAATAATAGATACATTCTTGCCCACTATCCACACACCACACCGCTTGACATAGCGTACCACCAAGGGAGTTTTATGTTGTTCCGTACATCCTGCTTCAAAGATGTAGGGTTATTCGACGAGCGCTTCTTCATGTATCCCGAGGATATTGACATAACGAGAAGAATGCACGCCAAATACCGCACGATGTATTGGCCAAACGTAACAGTGGTGCATGCCCATCGAGCAGCATCATACAAATCAACACGAATGTTGAAGATTCACATCGTGAATATGGTCAAGTATTTCAACAAATGGGGATGGTTTTTCGATTCTGAACGTAGAAAAGTGAATAGAGAAATTCTGAAAGAAACCAACTATTCTAATTAATAAGCGACAATGGAAAAGTATTCACTCCCCGAAAATATCGATTTAGACAATCCGGAATTCAGAGATCTGGAGAGTTTAATCAACAATACCAACCATTCGGTGTTTCTGACGGGAAAGGCAGGCACCGGGAAGAGTACATTCCTGAAATATATCTGCAACACCACCAAGAAGAAATATGTTGTCTTGGCGCCAACAGGTATTGCAGCTGTGAATGTAGGAGGGATGACTTTGCACTCGTTTTTCAAACTGCCGTTCAAGCCGCTGCTTATCGACGACCCCGATTTCTCGATAAGAAACATTCGTAAAACACTAAAATACAGCCACGAAAAGGTAAAGCTGATAAAGAGTGTAGATTTGATAATTATCGATGAGATTTCAATGGTGCGTGCCGATATCATCGACTTTATCGATAAGGTGTTGAAGGTGTATTGCCAAGACTTCAGGCATCCATTTGGCGGGAAACAGCTGCTTCTCGTGGGAGATGTATTCCAACTGGGTCCGGTGGTGAATGCCGATATGAAGAAAATCCTTAATCGCTATTACACAAATTTCTATTTCTTCAATGCCAATATTTTCAAGATAATGGACATCGTGTCGATTGAACTTGTAAAGTGCTATCGACAGACCAATAGTGATTTTGTGAGGATTCTCGATTCAGTGAGAATTAACGAAGTGACCAAGGCTCAAATCGACCAACTGAATACCCGATTTGACGCTGCAGAGATTCTTCCCGAGGACAAATTGGTCGTTACGATTGCCACACGAAGAGACATCGTTAGTTACACCAACGAATTGCATCTCAAGGAATTGGAGGGCGATGAATTTACCTACACAGGTAAGATAAACGAGGATTTCCCCACTCAAAATCTTCCCACCGACGAAGAGTTACATCTCAAAGTGGGCGCGCAAATTATATTTGTGAGAAACGACCGCGAACATCGCTGGGTGAATGGCACGTTGGGGAAAATCGTGGAATTAAGCGATGATTCTATCACCGTGGCAACGGAAGATGGCGCTGAATATGAATTGGAGCCGGCAGTGTGGGAGAATATCAGTTATAAATTCAATGAGGAAAAGAATGTGATTGAGAGCAAAGTGCTCGGCACATTTGTCCAATTCCCGGTGAAAACTGCATGGGCTATCACAGTGCATAAAAGTCAAGGTCTCACCTTTAACAATGTGATTCTCGACTTTGGGGATGGCGCTTTTTCTCCCGGACAGACCTATGTTGCTCTATCTCGATGCACATCTCTCGATGGAATAGTGCTCAAGAAAAAGTTGAATCGCTATGACGTCTTCACCGATAAAGATGTTGTCGCATTCAGCAAAAATTTCAACGACAAGTTGGCTATCGATAATGCTTTGAAGTTTGCCCGGAATGAGCAAAACATCAAAGATGCAGCCGCGGCAATCAGTCTAGGAGAGATAGACGATGCCATTGAATTATTTTTCAAGGTGATAGATGCCGGAATAACCAAATTCGATTCGGCAGGCAAGCGATTACTAAGACGAAAAATAAATAATCTCGCTTCGACGATGCTGTTGAGCAAGGAGCAAAAAGGAAACGAGATTTTAGAGGAATTTGCCGATGAATTTTACGAGTTGGGAATCAATTCCCTACATATAGGCGGTATTGACTACCGACCTGACAATTTCTCTATCCTCTACCCT
>JBJEKB010000091.1:0-4094 GCA_051878395.1 Muribaculaceae bacterium | reverse complement strand
TTATTTCGTTTAGCAATGATTTATGCTTATCCCCACTAGATTTCCGCTGAGCCGTAATATCCACTTGCCCGACTCTGCCCTTACTACTAAAAGGAATGACCACAAACGATATAGGGTTGATGTACTGAACAAGGTGCTATGTCATTATAAGTCTGATTCAACTATTGTCATTGGACTTACGCAGGCGGATATCGGCCTCGATAATTTCAGAGGTCGCGCCCATAGTGGAATTATGGGACTTGCCAGCGGTATAGGGACTGGTGTGGCGGTATTCTCGTCCTATCGACCTCATGGCAACGGGTAGTTGTTTAGCGTAATGCTCCATGAATTAGGTCATGCCCAAGGCTTGCGGCATTGTTCTGATATAAAATGCATGATGCAGAATGCCAATGGTGGTAATCCTTTCAGCAAAACAAACGTATTCTGCGACAAATGTAAAAAATATATGGAATCCAAGCACTGGAAGCTATAATACCTTTTACAGGAGAAATAATTATTTACTGCATAAAAATGTTTTATTGGGCAACAATTTCCCTCGGGGTTATTGGGTGACTTCTATTAGGATTGCGGTGTAGTTGTCGTCGCTACGCTTTTCGCAGAGGAAGGCATAGACGTCGAGGATGTCGGCGAGCGGCTTGTCGTCCATCATCCGGGCTAACAGGATGTCCGGGTCGATGCTTTTATACAAGCCGTCGGTGCATAGCAGGAGCCTGTCGCCGGCTTTCAATTTAAACTGCACTATATCCGGCACCGATGCCTCATCGCGATAAGAGAAAAAGCAGCGGTCCACTATCTCCCAGCCGAAATCCAACCGGATATGGTCTTTTGTTTGGTAGAGCAATCCTTCACCGGGTCTCTGCAGATAGCATCTGCTGTCGCCTATATGTGCGATGGTCGCTGTGTCGCCCTCGATGCTCGCCATTACCATTGTTGTTCCCATCTCTACATGCCCCATTGAGAAAGAGCGCTCATTCATCGCCACTCGTGCTTTGCTGCATGCCTTCTTCACCTTTGTCTCACTGTCAGGCTCATTCGTGTGTCCTTTCCAGTAATCCACAATGGCATTGGTAACCGTTTCGCTTGCCACTTCGCCCATGGCATGTCCTCCCATGCCATCGCAAACCACTGCCAAACAGCGGTTGCCGTCAAATTCAGTGATATGGAAAGCGTCTTCGTTTTTGCGACGCTTTCCTGTTTCGCTAATTGTTGAGTATTGTATTGTTGATATACGATTCATTGGGATAATCATAAATCATATCTTTTGAAAATTGAAATGATTCTTCATTTTTTGTGCAAATATGCTCGCGAAGGTTTTGAATGGCTTCGGTTTCACTTGCGTCCTTCTCTATCAAATTGTTGATTGAGATAGCCTTCGACAAAATAATGTTGTAAAATTTGCAATACAGTTCTCGCGACAAGTCGGAGTAGTAATCATCATTTTCAAAACACCTTTTAATATAATCTCGCGTAACGTCAATTACAAATTTGTAGTCTTCATGCGCCAATTGCTTGATTTCTTCCGATGGGAATCTGTCCATTAATTGCTTGTAGGCATCGATCAAGAGATAGTCGGCAATCATCACCTTGCGCCAAGCCGCTGTGGTCATTTCGCCTTGAGTTCCCGCCTCAAAGTGGCTAAGAAAATCTTCACAGGTGCACAAAAACTTATAGATCTCTTTTCTATCTTCATTATGAAGATATTTTGTGATTTGCGTCTTTGCCACTTCGTGCCAGATGAATGCTGCGCTTGATTCATCGACATCTTCCGAACGAGTTATTACATCGTAGGTGTCGTAGATTGATGCAATCACGCAGATTGTGTCGCCGTATTCTTTCTTAATATACTTAGCGTGCTCATTTTCCTCAAAACCTAAATTCTCGATTGTGTATATCCCGGTTTGGGCATATATTGAGTCTCCTTTGGCGATAAGTACGCTAATCATATTCGGCTGGCAAATTACATACTTCATCACAGTGCTATCGTTTATCTCAAGACTGTCGGTGGGGTTATTTATCTTCTCTGAACAACCATTGCAGGAGCAAAGTCCCAACATCGCACTTAAAAATAATGGCAAAAATGTAAAATTTCTCATATAACGGATTGGCAATAAATGATTTACTAAATTTAATCTTTCGGCTTGATTACTGATGGTTGAACTTCTCGACCAATCGACGGCAGCCTTTTTCGATGTGTTCTGCCACATTGCGATACACCGTTTCGGTTTGAAAATGTGGGTCTGCCACATTACCGTCTTCGCCAAATGCTATCTTGTTGAACAGCACGATTCGGTCCCAATTGCTATAGTCCAACACTCGGGTAATGGCATTGCGGTGATGCTCGTCAAACACAATGATGACATCCGCCTCCATCAAGCGCTCATGTGTCATCACCGTGGTTGTGCCACCTAATTCATAGCCCAATTCCTTCGCGATAGCCACCATGGTTGCATCACGCGGATTTTTGCCCCAATTTAATGTGCCGAGGGAATACACCTCAAAGCCATCCATTCCGGCATCTGCCAACTGTTTCTTCATCACACATTCTGCGAATGGCGAGCGACAGGCATTGCCTGTACACACAAAGCATATCTTGTAACTCATAACTTTCTCCTTCCTTTTCTGTTATAGATGCAAATGAAATCTTAAATATATCAGCGGTAAATAAAAAATATTTCTATCAAATCTGTTTTTCTTTAGAGCCTGACAGTAGTTGCAAAATTAGTAAAAGAGTTTGAAGTTGCAATATTTTAGCGAGGGAAAATTTTTGTTTCTTGTGTGCAAAAGAGATTGACTGAATTTCTTTTGAAATTTGGATTATTTTTTCAATCCAATTCGCGAGAAAATCGCTCGGAGCACGATATCTACAAGAACACACACCGCAAATATCAACACTGCAAACAAAATGTAGAACAGTGTGAAACTGAGTAATGAATTGCCCTCCCACACATATCTCGTCAATGGCTTTATAAATCCGCCCCACACATAGGGATTCTTATGAATTAGATATGCCGCAAAAGCCGATGCCGCAATGTAATTTATCCATTTGGAACTGAACCGCAATGTGGCAAAGAGCATAAACAATGCAATCGACGAGGCAATCACCAGCGGAGAATTATAGGCATACACCCAATTGGACGCAAACCGGGTTGCCATCAATGTAATTAATATTGTCGCGCCACAATAAATGCCGCAAGAGTTGATTCTTATCTTTTGCCTGTTCTCATCGTTAATCGCTGTGTATTTGCCAATATATCTTCCAATCAGATACATCATCACCAGGTGGACCAGAGTGTAACCTGTGGGGTTGAATTTGCCGCCCCACACCCATCCGCAATACACATTAAACAGAACAAACGCTGCCAAATAGTATGTAAAACTCCTTTGCGACAACGCATTCAATCCACAATTAAGAAATGGCGCCAAAAGATACAATCCAAGATAGGCTGGAACATACCACAAGTCGTTATGTGTGAAGATGAGCCACGAATCCGCCCACTCGCTCAAACATATTACATCAGAAAAGGCATATCCTCTCGCCAACATCACGGCAGTGCAAATCCCAACCGAATAAAAGAGGCACTGCAGCGAAAACACCGCAAAACCTCTGGCGGATGAACGAATCCCGAAATAACCCGAGATGAGTGTAAAGCAATTCACTCCCACAATTGTGATAGCCTCGACAAATAGTCGCCACCAGTCTCCGGCACAAAGGCTTGACATATCATAAACAGGGTGGGGCAGACCCAATGATGCTCCATCGAGATGCACCGCAATTACTGCAAGCATCGCAACAATGCGAAGCAACTCCATGTTGGATTGACGTTGATTCTTAACACCCTTTGATTCCATACCACAAAATTAGCCATATTTCTCCAAAAATGCGCCATATATCCGCACAAAAATGTCATTGAAACAACAAAATCAATAAAAACCGGGCACTTTGCCTCGTTTTATGCTCAACAACATATCTTTCAATAATTCTATTTGTCCAAAAATATGCTATCTTTGCAAAAAACAACGGCAATCATGGAAGCAAGACTATCATTCGGCGACAAACATGAAATCATATACACCTATGCCGCGGATGGAAGAAA
>JBJEKB010000090.1:0-18931 GCA_051878395.1 Muribaculaceae bacterium | reverse complement strand
CGGTGGCGGAGCGGGTGGCTTGGGTCTATTGGCATTTCCTTTGGGACATAGTGAGTGCCGCCATCCGCTTGGATGATGCTGACGCGCTCTCCAGTGCAGCCTTCGCCGGTGATTGGGTCGTAGGCTTGCGCGCTGACGGCGAGTGCCTTGCGGCGCTCGAGGTTTTCGTTTATTATGTCCTGCGGGGTGAGATTCATGCTCTTGTGATTAATAGGGCCAATAGGCATTTTTGATTTTTGTGGCAAAGATAATATTTGGCGATGCGGAGCACGTGCAGATTGCGTCAATTTTGGTGATTTAACATGGATTTAACGTGTATTTTCGATTGTGGTGGATGTCGGACATGTCAGACGGGTCGGACGGCATCGGGTTGTTTATGTCCGCTGCGTCATGGTGAGTCATGTAACGATGACCCGTCCCGGTGGTAGGGACGCGATACATCGCGTCCGCACAATCAATAACGTCACCGAATGACCAAAACATAGGTTGTTTGCGTCAGTCGCGTCATGGCGATCCATATAAAGATTTCCATCATATTAGTAGTTTGGAGGTGGTTGTGGGTACATTCAAAGCAGCCGTTACACGATTGATGCGTTATACTGTTGATGCGGACGCGATGTATCGAGGCCACTGAAAAAGTGCCCACAATACTTTCAAACCGACGAAAAACCAATCAAAACGGCCGAAAATCAACAAAAAAATCGCTAAAATCGGTCAAAAATGCCCAAAAAGGGTACTTTTTCAGCGGACGCGATGTATCGCGTCCCTACGAGAACGTGATGGGTAAAAAATTTCTTATGGAAATCGCAGGGGGGGGGTTACTGCTTGGAGATCCAGACGCGGGGGGAGTCGCCGGTGATGCTCTTGAAGCGGTGGAAAAAGGTGGCGGTGTCTTTGAAGCCACTATGGGCTGCCACCTGCTCGATGGTGGCTTCTGGGTGGTCGAGCATGTAGAGCTTCGCTTCGTTGATGCGGCGCTCGGCGATGAGAGTGCGGAAATCGACGCCATAGACTTGCTTCACGACCATCGAGAGGATTGTGCGGTTGGTGTTGAGGGCGTAGGCGAGGGTGGAAAGTTTGAGTTCGGGATCGAGATACACCTGCTGCGAGTCGATGGCGGTGCGGAGCCGCGCCATGAGGTCGATTCTCGAGGCTATCACCCTCTGCGACAGCTGTTCAGCCTCGGGCGACGCAAATTTCACATCGTCGCCAAGGGATGGTGAAAGTCGTTCGATATTGGCGAGCGATTTGAGCGACACCGATTCGGTGAAGCCGAAATATTCGACATAGCAACAAACAAAAAGAAACATCGAGGTGAGCAGCATGAGCGTCATTCCCAATGCGGGGTGGTTGATTACATAACTGCGCCCAAGCAACACAAGCGGGGCGAGGCATAGGAGGACCGCTGCCACCATCGCGGCGATTATGCGGTGTGGCGAGGTGAATCTGCCGCGAAAAAGGAACGCAAAGAGGTCGCCCCACTTGTAGCCATAGACATGGAGGATTCTCGCCACCAGATAGAATGCTCCAATCATATAACACAGATACACAGCATTATACACCAGCGCATCAAAAATATAATACGATTTATAAAAGCCGGTGTTATAGGGCGGAGGAAGGAGGTCGGTGTCGCTCGCGTCTTGAACACCTGTTACGTTGATGTCAAGCACTCGTATAAATTCCACAAGGTCGTCGGCACCTACAAACCATTGCAAAGTCCAGGTTACGCTGGTGAGAAGCAGCGCCGGGAGAATCAGCAACTGCAATTTTGCCGTCGGCATCGCCTTGCCGGTGAGGTGAGAATAGAGATATGCAATGAGAACGGCAAATAGGATAAGGATTAGCGGAGTGCAAACAATGTCGGAATAGAGCATCATCCGATAGTCGGTGAGCGGAGAAATATACACCACGAGGCAACCAAAATACACTGTGAGCAGCGAGAGGAGCCACGCGGCGTGTTTTTGCGTGATATTTTGCTTGGAAAAGAGGAAAATCAAAGCCCAAACCAAAGCGATAAGGCAAGGAAGAAAGTATATTATTGTCGAAAACATAAAAAATAATAAAGAAAATATACAAAAGCACCGAGGTGCACTCCGAAAAATTCTCGTGGCAAAGTTACTAAAAAATAATCGTTACAAGATAGTGAAATACGCTTGTCGAAAGTTAATTTAGCGTTAATTTTGTTGTATTTATACCCGATTTTGCTGTTTTGGCACATAATTGGTTAAAAAATTGTCGTTTTGCTACTACGAATAGTACAGCAATTTGTAGTTTTGCACTCGCATTAATGATGCGGAAGTGTCGATGCAAACAGAGGCTTGACAACGGTTGTTGAAAGCAAAAGCGGCACGCAAGTGGCGCAAAAGTTACAACTCAGAGTCCAAAATGCCACACAAATTAGCCAAAAGTGCTGAAAATTAAACGATTTAACAAAGTTTTTGACTAATAGTTTGGTGATTACGGCTAATAAAGTGTAACTTTGCACACTTGGTATTTTATAACGCTTATGCTTGATAGTATCGGAAAAAGCACACCAACTTAAAATCTCACAAGGACCATAGTCCCGGAGATGCGTCATAGTTGAATAGATGCGCCGATTTCCACATCCAAACAAAAAAGCGTTTCGAGGGTAATTCGCTGCGGCGTCTTACCGCAAAACGTAACCAAAACATGAATTTGAAAAAGTAAATTATGAGGTCAGTAAACGACATATTAATGAACCATCAGGCTACTCTCGCACTCGCAGGGAGCGGCGCAATTATTATGCCGGAACCACACCACAAAAACCGATTCAAAACCGGAGTACTCGCCAAGCACCCACAAAGCGCTATGAAAGAGACACTTACAAGCCAGAATAAATGGGGGGGGGTAAATGGAAGGTTTGCTTTTACAAATTTGTACAAAATTTTGAACAAAATGCACGAAGATTGGATATTTTCGTGCGCAAAAATTGGTCAATCAGTGAAATACAGTTATCTTTGCTAACAAGAGTCAGTTTTTGTGTTTTTAATATGATTCACAACCGAAGTGTTGTTGATTTTCACAGCCGGAGTGTTGGTGGTTGCATGGAGAACAATCATGAGAGCGAAAACGCAAAAAGGATGTCTAAAAAACGCTTGTTGGAAAAGATGATGCGAGAACAGCACACAGACCAAAAAAGTGAAAACGTAAAAAACAACCGAAAGGATAATAGGGTAGTATTTTGTCTATAATTTTTGACATATTGAGAAGATATACGCCAAGTTTGAAAGAGTGGCACGGCGTTGCGGATTGGGGCTGTGTTGTGATGGCTTTTGCCGTCATTTCAATTTCCGCGACGCTCAATGCCGCTCAATACAAGCAACTTGACAACTATCCCTTCGTTTTCATCTCGGAACAGGAAACCGAGGCAAACCCCGTTATCACCGACTCAATCTTCAACGCCGCCGCCCGAGGCATTATTTTCAATGTCAACCGCACTGAGTTGCGTCCCGGCGAGCCGTTCATCAAGATATACAACGAGGAAATCGTGCCGATGCTGCTCTCCAAAGACCTTGTGCTCAAGGGCTTGATGGTGCGCGGTGCCGCATCGCCCGAGGGTCCGTGGGAAAACAACCGCCGCCTCGGAATCGGGCGTACCGCACGCCTTGTCGAATTCATCAAGGCGCCTCTCGACAACGACTATTTTGCCGAGGGCGACATCGCCACATCGAGCATCACCGAAGACTATGAGTATCTCGTAGCGCTGATGCGCGCGGCAGGCGACGAGCAAGCCGACACCATCGCGGCGATGGTCGAGGAGTGTGGCGGCGACGAGCGCTGCTGCAAAGAGCGACTCAAAGCCCACGACGGCGGCAAAACATGGCGACGGCTGCTCAAAGAATACTTCCCGAGCCTGCGCCAGGCGAGAGTGGTGATGTGGTTCTCGCGCAAGCGCACCCTCCCGGCAATCAACAGCGGCATAACCACCGCCGAATACATCCCCGTGAGCGCAGTGCCCACAATCCCGCAACCCGAATTTGGCATCAAGTGGACACGCCGCCACCTCATCGCGTTGCGCACCAACCTGCTTCACGACTTCTTCTATATGCCCGACTTCGGCTGGGCACCGTCGATCAACGCCCAACTCGAATACTACCCCCTCGACGGGCACTACACCTACAACCTCGGCTTCACCTGGAGCAACCACCGCCACTGGAACGAGCAAAAATTCTTCCAAATCCGCGACTTGCGCCTCGAGGTGCGCCGCTACTTCAAAGGTGGTGGCGAATTTATCGGTCCTTACCTCGATGTCTATGCCCACGGCAGCATCTACGGCATCGGGCTGAGCCAACGCCGCTCATGGCAGGGCGAAGGTGGCGGCGGCGGCATCGGAGCCGGCTACACAATGGCGCTCAACAAGCAGAAGTCGCTCCGCCTCGAGTTCTCGGTGGAATTTGGCGCATTCTACACCCTCTACGACCCCTACGTGTATGGCAATCCCATCACCGGCGACATCACCGGCGACAACAACAAGGATTACTACTACGACTTCATAGGCAACGCCTCGCAATTCAAGAAGCGCAACCACCAATTTTTCTGGCTTGGTCCCACCAACGCCGGGATACACCTCACCTACGACATCATCTACCGCAAGCGTAAGCCTGCGGGAACCATCAACCTGCAAGGAGACATAAAATGACGGCAAAACAACTACATAGAATAGCACAAACGGCAACCATGGCGGCAATCGCAGCCATGATGCTCGCCCTCGGCTCCTGCATCAAGCCGCCGCTCAACCTTGCCGCCGAATCGGTGGTAATCGACCTCCCGCTCGTGGATGTGGAACTCGAAGTGGTGTGGAACATCGACACCGACCTCGAAAAAGATTGGTACTACGGCTGGGACGACACCGACAAGGCGCTGTGGGGCGATATCGGCTACACCCACCCCACCAACTATGAGGTGCGCCGCTACTACCTCGGGCAGCAGCCCGGCGGAGCACACACCGCCGACGGTTACGACGCCTTCACAATCTTCGCCAACCGTTTCCGCCGCACCTACAACTTCGGATACTACGACCTGCTCGTGTGGAGCAACATCGACTCCCCCGACGGCACCCAGGTGCTCATGGTGAACGACCGCGACCTCGACGAGGTTACCGCCTCAACCACCATCACCCGCGGACTCGCCCGCGACCCGCAAAATGCCGAGGAAATCACCGCGCTCTACAACCAGCCGGAGATTTTCTACTCCACCTATCCGCGCGACATTTTCATCTCGCACAAGTTTGAAGACTACGACTACTACGACGAGGAGCAGAAAGCCTACGTTAAAAACATCAAGGCGACCCTCAACCCGCTCGTATATATCTATTTGGTGCAAATAGTGCTCCACAACAACGACGGCCGCATTGTCGGCACCCTCGGCGACGGCGCCGTGTCGGCATTCGCCACAAGCACCAGCGTCAACACCGGGCACACCGGCAACACCCCCTGCATGGTCTATTACGGCACACGCTACAAGGCGGGCTGCATCGCCGACGGCGAGACCGTGGATGTGATTGGCGGCAAACTCACCACCTTCGGACTTTGCGACATGGACCCCTTCTGGGTGAACCCCAAGGCGGAATACACCGGTTCGCGCGGCGACCTCCCCAACTACCTCTATTTCACCCTCCGATTTGCCAACGGCACCAGCAAAACAATGGTGAGCACCGTAACCGACCAATGCCAGAAGCAGAGCCACGGTGGAATAATCACGCTGCACCTCGATTGCCGCGACATCGAAGTGCCTGACCCCGGAACCGGCGGTGGCGGCGGTGCATTTATCGCCGACATCGAGGACTACGAGGACCTGATTTACGACATTCCAATGTAAAACAAAATAAAAACAATAAAATTTAATCAATTTTTAACTCTTAAGTTATGAAAAAATTATTTATTATCGCAGCGGCAGCGCTTATGTTCACTGCCTGCAGCAAAGACAGCGAAGTCGTTCCCTCACAGGGCACCAACGACAACACAGCTATCGGCTTCCAAGTCCTCAACAAAAACATGTCCCGCGCAACCTCGATGGAGAACGCAGGTCACTACAACTTTGGTGTTTGGGCTTACAAGAACACAGATAACGCCCACCCAATTATGGCTAACTACCTTGTAGGTTATTTTGGCACAAATGTTGGATATAGCAAAGATTGTGCAGAAAACTCAACTCATGGAGGTTCAAATACCGGAGATTATACCGATGCATTGTCATGGTGGGGTTATGAAGGTCTTGGAAACACAGAGTATAACTGGACTACTAATACAGGCGACCAAAAGTATTATTTGAGTACAAATGATTTGTATAAATCAAATAATGAAGTACAATATCTTCGTTATTTCGACTATAGCTCAACTAATACAGAATTCTTTGCTTATGCTCCTTATATTTATAACACTACAACACCGGCAACATTTGATTTAAACACAAAAACTATCACATTCCCTTCAGGAACAATGAAAGCAGGTTATGATGATACAAGTCTTTATGAATATCTTTGCGCTTATACAAATGTTACCAATACAGCATATAACAAAGATGTACAGCTCGAATTCAAACACATGAACTCTCGCATCCGCATTGTATTTTATGAAGATATTGCAGGATATGATGTTAAAATGTTAGATTTGGATGCTAATGCAGGAATTATTGCAGTACCGACTGAATTTGTTAGCCCAAGTACATATAACTATTCATCAAAACTTGCAAAAGAGGCAAGCGCAATAGCTAAATTAGGTGCTTCTATCGATTTTTCAACAAAGCCAACCGGAACAGCCTGCTATACAGGTGCTGCCGGTGATGCAATTGATGCGAATATTGGAAATAAAGCATTGGTTTTCAAGACTCCTACAGCAGACAAGCTTTCAGAAGACAGAGCAACTGCAGTTAATAGTCATGTTCCCAATGCATATTATTCAGCAACTACTTATTATGGTATCCCTCACGATAGCAGCTGTGGTTTGACATTCCGCGTATCATTCCAACTCACATCAACAACTGGCGAAGTAATTAAAGTTTATAACGCAGGTGTTCACGTTGATGCAGCAAGTTGCGTTTGGGAAGCAGGTAAAAACTACACTTATGTATTCAAGATTACAAAGAATGCAAATGGTTCTACAGGCACAAATGATCCTAAAGTTGACCCGAATCCCGGTGATCAAGCACTCTACCCAATCGTATTCGATGGAATCACTGTTGAAGACTGGACAAATGCTACTGACATTGACAAAGACATTAACTAATTGATAGACAAGAATGGATGAAATATTCTCGGGGTGGGAAACCGCCCCGGGAATTTCCACAAAAATGAAGTTACGAAAAATACATATCATTGCATTTGCTGTTCTGGCTCTCTCGGCTTGCTCAATCGACAAGCACGAGGAGATTATCGACACCGAAAACCCGATGACGTTTAGCAACATCATCGACGGAGGGGAAACTCCCCTGTCGCGTGCCGCAAGCAAGCCGCTCGACAGCGGTTTCTTGGTGAGCACCTACAAACTTTTCGGCACTCCGGGCGTGCAAACAGTGATGTACAAATATGAAGCCGGACACACCTACTCCGCAGGCGAAGGACACCGCTGGGACTATGTGGGAGCAGCCGGCACAGCACCACTAAATCTCTACCAAACACAATATGAGCGCTACTGGGACCTCTCCGCGTTCCCCTATCGCTTCAATGCTATTTCCCCATGTCCGAAAGACGCGGGAAATAACCTTATCACCGGTTATGAGTTATCCGGAGAAAAACTCACCATCCCCGACACCGAAATCTACTATAGCCAGTCGTGCACCGACGGAGTGCTCAACCGCACCACCGAGGAAGCCATCGCCGGCGAGAAAATCATTGCGCAAGTGAGCCGCGACGCTCTGGGCGAAGACCTCGACCTGCTCCTGCCGCAATTCAACGCCGACGGGGATGTGATAGCAAAATACACCCAAATATCAAGCAGCAGCAACCTCACCCGCTATGTGGCGTTGCCGTTTCACCATATCAACTGCAAAGTGCGCTTCGCCATCTTTAGCGAAGTGGATATGAGCAGTGTTGAGGAGCCCCTCACCATCAACGATGTAGCCATCACCGCCTCGACAGCCGACAACGACTTCCTCTACAAGGCTTCGGGATTCAATGCCGCAGCCACCTATATCGACGGTGACTTCAACAAGCGATGGGCAACGGAAGGATGGCGCACCCTCCTCAAAAACACCACCAAAACCTACGACCTCCGCAACGCCAATTCCCGCGCCAACGCCTATTTCTTCGACCTCCCGAACACCGGCGCCAACGCAATGGACGACGGCACTCCCGGCGGTCTCCTCCAGATTCCGCAACCCGGAGTGAAACTCAACGTGAAGTTCAGCATCAACAACGAGCACTACAACTTCCCGCTCACCTTCACCCGCAGCGACAGCACGGTGAAAACATCGTTCGACTGGTTGATGGGCTGCCGCTACACCTATTATATAATAATAAGGAGCCTCTACCCATTTGAGATACAGTTCTCCGCGACCATCGAGCCGTGGGTAACCGTGAAATCAAACCCGATAGACACCGACTTGGAACAATAAACTACTCGAAATATAATGATGAGACATTTTCAACCACATATCATAGCGCTGATACTTCCTCTGCTTGCGGCGTGCAGCAAGGAGGAGCTCCCCGCTATGCCCGAGACAGGCGACAAAGCGCCGATTGAGCTGTCGATGAGCGGCGGCGCCGGCTCGACAGGCATCGAGGCTCGCGACGGCTTCACCGCCGCCACTCGCATCGTTATGCGCATCCACTCGACCAACGGCACCGAGGACCTCTACACCCGCACCGTCGCCAAAGCCGAGGCTGCCGGAAGCAAGGAATACAGCACAGTGACGTTCACCGGCGATTACCGCCGCTATTGGGACGACGCCCACGGCAGGGAGTCGCAACTCGCCGTGTATGCCGTGTCGCTCCCCGACCTTGATGACGATGTCGCGCTCCCCGAGAGCGTCCTCGCCCAGCCTACCCTATCCGGCACCAAGTCGTGGGGCACCGAGGCTACGATGAACAACCAAGTGAAATGGACTCTCACCACCGACCAAACCGGCTTGGTGGCAAAGCAAGACCTCGCCTATAGCAACAATATCCGCGCCACCGGAGAGAATGGCGTGTATCGCTACGACTTCAGCGCCGACAAATATGTGCCGGAGACCTATCCCGGCGATGCCAATATCGACGACCTCAACGATGGCGTGATGAAATTCATCGCCAATCCGAGCGGCACCGGCGGCAAATTCGACCTCGGGCACCTCATCTTCAAGCACTCCCTGTCGCGCATCATAGTGAAACTCAAAAAGGGGGAAGGCTTTGCAGGCACACCGGCACCGTTTAAGTTCACCAAGAGCGACGAGAATGTGAAAATCAACAATATCACCCTCACCGATGCAAGCACCTATCTCGACATCACCGACGGCACATGGCACAACGCCGTGGCGGGACAGAGCATCAAAAAGATGTCGGAACTCCTCACCCCCGAAGCCGGCATCGACCGCCAACTCGTGGCGCAGGTAATCCCCGGCGACAAGTTCCCAAATGGAGGAGCCACCAAGCGCATCGAGATGGAAATCGACGAGAACACCTACTATATCACCGACGCGATGCTCTACAATGCCTTCTCGAGTGCCACAGGAGCGAAAATCGAGAGCAACAACCTCGTTTTCGAGCCGGGCAAGGAATATGAAATCACCATCACGGTGAGCAAGAAGCGCATCGACGACATCACAGCCACCATCGTGCCGTGGAGCAATGTTGTGGGTCAGGAAATGACCGTAAACAACGCCTATATCAGCCTCGACCTCTACAACCCCACCGGCACAGTGATAGGCTCCGAATCGGCGGGCAAATTGCACATCTACCGCAAAAACGACCCATCGGCAGAGATTTCAATCGACGGCTCATTCAAGCACTACGATTGGTACACCGGCTACGAGGAGGGCACACTCTCTTGGAACACCGACCATTGGGAAACACAATGGTATTTCGAGAACAACAAGGCGTTCTACCACCTGCGCATGACCAATGTGGCTGCCGTAAGCGACAGCTACGACATCGCCACCGGCACGGAAGACACCTGGTGGGGCGCGCCGATGAAAAACGGAGCCTCGCTCGAATATGATTTCACCAACGACAACAAGGATGTTACCGACCCGACAAACAACGGCGGCTACTCGTCGTCGCTCTACTGGGGTATCGGTGCCACCGAGGACCAAATAAAGATTACGATGCTCCACACCAAGTCGGACATCAACGTGGTGCTCCAAACCACCACCGGTCCCGAGGCTGTAGTCCTCGACAATGCCGTAGTGAAGGTGGTACGCTCCTACACCGCCGGCACAGTGGAACTTGGTCGCGGAATGGTGGTGCCGACAGGCTCTTTGGCAGCCGAAACCGCGCTCAACGTCCCGGCTACATACTACAAGACGCCAAGCACCGAAACAAATCCGTTCAACTTGCTATATGTTCCGCAATCGCTGGTGCGCGGAAGTGCCGACAGCGACTATGTGGGGATAGAAATCCTCACCACTGACGGCAATATCTACAAGATAAACCGCCTCAGCGAGATAAAAGTTGAAGGCTCAGCCACACCCATCGACCGCTGGGTGCCCAACCACTCCTACACCTACACTTTCACCCTCACCAAGACCGGCATCAAGAACCTCACAGCCACAATCACCAATTGGAAGGAAGTGAAAGCCGACGACACCCCGGTGGTAATCGAATAACACGCAAAAACAGCAACAAGATATGACACCAAACATCAAAAATATCACCCTCGCCGCTGCGACACTCCTCCTCACCGCCTGCTCCGACACCCCCGATGCCCGCTACAGCGTGGGGAGCGAGGACAACGAGGTGCGCATCTCGGCAGGAATAGCCTCCTCTCCCCGCGGAATCGAAAGCCGCGCCCCCCTCGCCGGACACTACGCCTTTACCGCGGGAACCTACATCAACCTTCACGTGGAAGGCTATTGGACAGGAAAAACTCCCGAAAAAATTGAGAAAACCGCGATATTCAGGGCTGCAAACGATGCCGACGCCGACAATATCAACGATATTTCTTACCTTTCGGGTGAGCATATCTATTGGGACGACTTCGGAACCGCCGACCCGGGGAACACTGCAAACCGCAGCAAAGGTCTCGGCATCCTCGCCGTGGCAATCGACCGCGTTACAACGGGCACATCAATCGACGATGCAGCATGGCTCTCATCCGATGCCGCCACCGACTTGCCGTGGAGTGTTGTTACCGATGGTACCGACTCGTTTAAGAACGATATCCTCGTGGCAAACAACCTCTATCATGAGTCTTCAACAAAGCCGCAAATGCGATACACATTCGACGAGCAGAAGGCGGCAACTCCCGAGGAATCGCGCCTCGATTTCAAGCATGTGCTGAGCAAAATCACCTTCGTGCTCACCGCAGGGGATGGATTTCCCGTTATTTTCGGCAACCCGAGTTTTATATACGACCCGGTTGTTAATCTCACAAGAAACAAGACCGGCGAATCTAACCCCGAATGGTGCTACACCTCCGGCAAAATCAATATCAAAACCGCAACCGCCACTGCCGACCCGACTTCGCAAAAAATAGTGAAACTCGACGACATCGACAGGAGCGGCGCGAAATTCACTCATGAGGCAATCATCTACCCCAGCTCGCAATTCGGAGGGGATGATGACGTTGTGGCTCAAATCAACGCCGACGGCAACATCTACTACGTTACCGCCAAGCAGATTCGTGCAGCAATCGACGCCGACGCCACTCATGCCGGCACTTACAACACCTTGCCGGGCTATAACTACATCTTCCAAGTAACCGTCAACAAAACCGACATCAAGGTTACAGCCACAATCAGCGACTGGAAAACCGTAACAGCCGCCGAGGAGACACCCAAAATCGTTGTGAGTGCCGATGTAGGCAATCAGGACGATAAAACAAAGGTTCTCGACAAATTCCGCTTCTACCGCAACGAAGACGGCGCATCACAAACAGGCAAATACATCGCCCTCGCCGATGCCGAGAACCCGCAAGCAAGCGACATCGCCGACGGCTCCACCGTTTGGAAATTCTACGATGTGGATGGAAGCACCGAGACACCACTCTACTGGCCCAACCACACCACCCACTACTTCTTCCGCGGTGTGTATCCCTACAACACAGCGGTAACCGATGGTGGCGGCACAAGCACATACATCCAAGCCGAAAACGGCTCATTTGGCGCAAGCACCTATTACAACCTCATGATTGGCGCTCCCGAAATCGCTACCGGCACAATGTGCGACAACCCCGACCACACTCCGGTGGATATGAGCACCGAAGGAATATGCGCGCGCACCGGCAAAATCAACCTCAATTTCCGCTACATGATGGCGCAAGTGGAGGTGAAACTCACAACCACAACCGGCGACGACAAGGTGATTCTCGATGGCAACACCACAGTGGAACTGGTCAAAACCATCAAAAGCCGCCGCATCTATCTCGGCAGCCGCACCACAGGCTATGAATCGCTCACCCGCGAGACATATTCGATGACGCAGACCGCAGATGTGAAGGTATTCCACGATGCAATCGTGCCACAAGCCCTTCCCGATGAAATGCAATTCAAAATCACGGTGAAAGAGGGCACCCAATCGGATGTTTACTACGCCGTGGTGAACAAAATCAAGGTGGGCGGAAGCAACATCACAAATTGGGAGGCAGGAAAGCACTATGTCTATACTCTCAACATCAAGAAAACAGGCATTTCCGTAACCGCGACCATCACCGACTGGACGACAGCGGAAGGCTCCGATGACATTTGGCTCTAAACAGATAATCAAGATAAGATAATGAAAATAGCACAACATATTATCCTTGCCGGGGTTGCGGCACTCGCCGCCGGTTGCTCCAACGAGCCGACAATCGACACATTGTCGCCCGATGGCACCCCCACCCCGCTCGTAGTGTCGGCAACAATCAACGACGCACCGCAGTCGCGCGCCCACGACAAGACTTTCGAGGCAGGCGACCAACTTCTCACCTACATCCGCCACGTTGTGGATGACGGCTCCGGGAACTACACAAGCATCGTCGCCGACCAAGCGCCGCGCCTCGTTACATTGAAGGTGAATGATTCATTCACAATGACTCCCGAGGACCCGAACACCGACCGGACTTCCGACCTCACCATCGACGGCGGACTCTATTGGGACGATTTCAACGACTCAAGCGCTCCCGACACCGACCTGCGCACCGCCAACCACTACCTGCAATCGTTCTACGGCTACTGCTACAACGGCGGCACGCCATCGACAGCACTCACAGAAGCCACCGGTGTTCTCTCTTGGACACTTCCGCAGAACTTTGATGTAAATGCCATGAAGAAAAATGACCTTCTATGGTCGCCCACGCAGCCGGTTATCTCGTATAAGCACGATTCCGGCACTCGCGGCACTCTCACAGTGCCCTACACCCACGCAATGAGCAAATTCACCATCGTGGTTAAAGGCGGAGAGGGATTCGCAGCAGGCGACCTCGATGCTACAACCGCAACACTCCAAAATATGCTCAAAGAGGCGGCTTTCACAGCGCCAAACGGCGGGTATGCACCCACCGCCGATACCTGGGCTACCGCCGGAATGTACCTTGCAGGAAAATCGGGGCTTACCAACACCTACACCGCCCTCGCAATCCCCGGGCGCGTACTCACCACCGGCGAAACACTTGTCGTTATCGACAATGCCGACGGCAACAAATATGAAATCAAACTCACCGACGCTATCCTCGGCGCTACCGCTTGGGGAGCACAACTCGATGGCGATAAAAAAACACTGCCGGGAGTGAACTATCAGCTCACCGTTACTATCAACAAGCAGAAAATCGAGGTGATAGCCAAAATCACCGACTGGACCGATGTCCTTGCCACCGGCGATGCCGAAATCAAATTCGACAGCGACATAACCGACAGTGGAATCACCGGCGACACATTCACCGTGGGTGATGAAATCGACATTTTCCACAACCAAACTCTCGCATCTCTCACCTACACCACCACAAGCACCCTCACCGCAGGAATTTGGGTGAACGACCCGCAAATCTATTGGGAAAACGGCTTCGATACCTACTATTTCCGCGCGCTCACCGAATACGACAAGGCTTCGGGCAAATATATATCCGTTTCGGGCAGCAACGCTATTGCTGAGGCTCATGACCTCCTGTGGGGCACAACTGCGGCTCATCTCACCTACGTTGAGGGAGAACCCCTCAGCCCGCGCACAGGCGATGTACCGCTTGTGTTCCGCCACGTGATGAGCAAAATCACCGTGAAACTTGCCACCCCGACCGGCGACGCAGGTGTTGTCCTCGACGGCGCTCTCATCACAATCAACGGATTGCACACCGACGGCACTGTGGATATCACCAACGGCTCAATCGCCCTTGGCACCACCATCGGCGATATCACCGATTTTGCCTCGGCAACCCACCCCGTTTTAGGAAAATCAACGCTCGACAACTATGTGGTTGCGCCACAGACACTCGGCGATGAAATTATCCTCAAAATCAGGCTCGCCGACAACACCTCCTACAGTATCACACTCAACACTTGCTGCGTGGAAGGTCCCTCAACCCCAATCACCGCTTGGGAGCAGGGCAAACACTACATCTACACCATCGGTGTGGCTAAAGAAGGCATCAAACTAATCGCCCTCGTGAAGAAGTGGAAAGAAGTATTGGGCAGTGGCGACGCAACACTCGACTGGGACTGATATGAACAAGAAATTATACATATTATCCGCAATTCTCCTGCTTCTCTGCGCCTGCAACAGCAGCGATGAGCCTCGGCAGGAGGATATTACCGGCAATCCGGTGATGTTCAGCGCCGGCGACAACACCATGTCGCGCGCCATCCCCTACCTCGGCGAGACAGGCAGATTTGTGTGCCGCATGTATTACATCAGCAGTGCCGACGCAGGGATTACCGATTTCGACGACACCCCCATAACAGCGTGGCTCAAGGTGAACAATGCCTTCGGCAACTCGGTGTATCGCAACAACCTTTTCGATGCCGACGAAGGGAATGCCGACCTATTCGACAAGAACAATTTCGAGAAAATGGCAACGATGTTCTACTGGCAGAACCGTAAAGACCACGCATTTTTTGCCTACACCGACCTCAACCGCACTTTCGATGCCGATTACAAGTGGGGCGACACTCGCAACGACCTCCGTTTCGATGACCCCGACCCGTATATCCTCACCGAAACCACCGCAGAGGAGACGAAAACCTACAACGGCAAGGTGTTTGACCTCACCACCACAGGCAAATCGTCGATAGCGCAACAGCCCGACCCGGCGCAAGCCCTCACAATCATGTATCCCGCCGGAGCGACACCCGAAGCCAACCGCGTTGACCTCGTTTTCCGCCACTGCTTCTCGCAAGTGCAGGTAAACATCAAGGTGGGCGCATCGAGCGGCATCACCGAAAGCCTCAAGGCTGAAAATATCACCAAAATAGAACTTCTCGGCGTTGCCGAAGAGGCTTACACCTATTACGACCTCGACACCAAGGCTCGCACATTCCACGCCCCCACCTACAAGCAAGTGGATTTGAGCAAATACACCGAAGAGCAGCTCAGTAACAACGCTTTCGGAACAGCTATCCAAATGTTTGACATGGGTGAGGAAAACTATGCCCCCGGCTATCTCAAGTCGTTCAACATCATCGCTTTCGGGCATCTTCGCGCTATCCGCATCTATTGGTACGAGCCGGATGAGGCGAAAATCGAGCATGTCGTTACCTACGTAATTCAAGACAACAATCTCATTAACCTCAAAAGTTCCACCCGATATATCCACAACCTGGAGTTGCGCCGCGGCACCCTTGCGGTGATTCGCCCCGAAATCCTCCCCTGGGAAATCGGCAACACCTACAACAATGTGCCGGGAACAATCGAGGGCGATGAAGATGATTAAAAGCGACTGAAATGAAGATTTTGCGAAAATACATATTACTCCCACTTGCGTGTGCGCTCGCAGCCCTCGCTTCGTGCAACGACAACATCGAAGCACCGGGCAACGACGACACCCCCGACCTCACCGGCGAAGCTGTGATGTTCACCACATCGCTCCCGCGACAGGCGAGCGTGATGTCGCGCGCCGGCGAAACCGCCGACGACGACCTCATCAGCTCCTACTCTCCGATGAGCGAACTCTATCGCCTCAACATTCAAATGTATGAGCAAAGCGACCCATCGACCCCTATCGGCTCCGGCATATACTACCCCGGTCAAAGCAGCAACGACGGCACCCTCGACACCTCCGAGAATCAACCGCTCCGCTGGCAAGACAACGTGAAAAACTACGGTTTTGAAGCCACCGCCGGCACCGACAACCTGCAGCGCGACCAAACAAGCAAGGAAAAATGGCTTGAGCAGGACCGCCTCCATGGCTACGCTTTCGAGCCGGTGAAAAACGAAGGCGGAGTAGCGATAGACAACATCGACGCGCTCAATTTCCACACCTCGCGCGACTGGTTTGCCTACAACAAAGTGTGGATGACGCAGACAGGCATCATCGACGCCAACGACGCACGCAAAGTACCCC
The DNA here is from genome assembly GCA_051878395.1 of Muribaculaceae bacterium. Taxonomy (GTDB): domain Bacteria; phylum Bacteroidota; class Bacteroidia; order Bacteroidales; family Muribaculaceae; genus W0P31-042. The sequence goes on along the minus strand of JBJEKB010000090.1, from coordinate 2,312 downwards.
TCTTCCTCACCCATCAGCGCGCTTACATCACCGTGCGTCTCAAAGCCGGCGAGGGTACACCGCGCGAAGATGTCGATTTCGCCACCGCAGGCGATAAAATTGTTACCGAAATCTTCAGTTACAACGCTTCGGGCGAGATTGAATCGTTTGACGACGCCACACCCACAAGCGATGGCGTGAAACCGTGGCTCCAGGCTTGCGACATCGACTATAGCAAGGATGTGAATGGCGAAGCCGAAACTCGACAAGGCGTTGAATACCACGCTATTGTCGAGCCACACAACTATCTCGCCAATGCCGACACCCACAGAATTTGCAAAATCTCTATCGCCGGACAGAATTTCTCATTCTATGCCGGTAACGACGACCGATTTGCCGATTACCAAAACGGAATCGAGCCGGCAAAGACCGAAATGGAGGCTTACAACCTCAAGGCGGGCGACCACCTTGTGATTACCGCCATCCTCTCGCGCTCAACCCGCAAAGTGCTCATCACCGCCTATGTCGAAGACTGGACCGAGGTGGTAACTTCGAGCGTGTGCGACGACTTCGGTCTCAACGGCGACCCGATTACCATCCAGAATCGCGAGGAGCTCATCGACTTCCTCTCCGACCCCGAGAAGAACAAAGCCGGCAATGTGGCTATCGTGAGTGCGACAAGCATCACACTCGACACCGAGAGCGACCCGTGGAGCAACCATCAATACGACCTCAACTGCTCGCTCAACCTCGGTGGCTGCACATTCACCACATCGTCGCAATTCCTCAAGGATATTACCTCCACCGGCAGCCTCGTGTATGGCAACATCCACCTTACCGACAACAGCTCAGTTACAACCGCGGTGTGCAACAACAATTACGGCAGTATCGAATATGTCCAAGTGTCAGGCGGAAAGAACGCCCAAGCGACAACCGCCGGCATCGCCGTTGTGAACTACAACGGCATCAGCAACTGCACCTCCACCCTACCGGTGGTTGCCGACGGAAGCAGCCAATACGTTGGCGGAATTGCCGCTCAATCGGTCTATGAATCTGCCGACCAAGCAATGCTCCCCATCATCTTCAACTGCACCGCCTACGAGGATGTCCACATCCCCGATGATGTCGATAACGTGTTTGGCGGCGGCATTGTAGGGCTTGCGGCAGGGCGTGTGTTCAACTGCACATACGAATATGGCGTTTCACTCCTTGAAAAATTACGTACTTCGGGAGGTAAACCGGTAATGCTCAACATCATAAACACCGAAAGCACCGATTTCGGCAAGAATCTCGAAGCCTACAACAATCAGTGGCCCACCAGAGACTCCAACGACATAGGAGTGCACAGCACCGTGAATGCCAACATACGCTCTTCCAACCTCTTCGATGGAACAATCGACTGCCAAGAGGAGCTGTATGAAGTGGTGCAAGGAAATGCCGCAACGCTCAACCTCGACGACAAGCGCTACCGCATAAGCGGCGATTTCTCGGTGTCGAGCGACAACGGCTGGCCACTCAAAATGGAATCCTCGTCGGGATATGACGTGAAATGCGAAATCGATGGCTATGGACGCACCATCACCCTCACCGGTGAAGCGGAAATAGAATATCACGATGATAAAGGCAGTGCCTCCTCCATGCTGAAAAGCGCCCCGATGCTTTTCAACCACATCTACGGCACCGTGCACGATATGAACATCTATTGCGAGAAGTCGCTCTATGGTGTTCCCAACTACGACTCCGAGGGGAACAACACCTACAACGACGGCTGCGGCACTATCGCCTATTCGGTCGATGGCGGCAAATTGTCGAACATCGACGTGTTTGGCGCCGACGGCGTGTTTGTGCAAGCCGGCTCGCCGGGCGGACTCGTGGTGTCGGTTCACAACGAAGGCACAATAGAGGATTGCCGCTGCTTCATGCAGGTGAAACAGCATCTTGTGAAATCGACCGAAGCCGCGCGTTTCTTTGGCGGCGGCATCACTTCGATGGCTACTCAAGCGAAAATCACCCGCTGCATCTATTATCCGCGCTCCGACTCTAAATCGATTTCTACCGACTACACCGGCACCAACGGACGTGTGTATCTCGGTGGCATCGTGGGCGGTCTCCGCATCTACGACGGCAAAATCCCGGCATTGACCATCTCGGACTGCTCAAGTTGGTATAGATGCACTCTCGCAGGCGGAGAGACCAACAACGGACAACGACGCAACGGCGCAATTATCGGCACATCGTGCTATCTCGACGACACAGACAAGACCGGCACCATCGATTGTCAAGGTAACTGGTGGCTCGGCAGTTCCGTAGGAGCGGGTCGCTGGATTACCCCC